>NZ_LJBR01000340.1 GCF_001282115.1 Streptomyces sp. NRRL B-24085
CCCTCGCACCAGCCCCCTCACCCCGGACCGGAAAGCCGTGGAACTGCGGCGTGGCGGCACTTCGCGGCCACGTGCCCCCTGCTCGTCGCTGTCCTACGCGGCGCGGTCCACCAGGGCCGCGGGCGGTTCGTCGTCCATCTCGAAGGCCATCGGGAACGGGGCGTGGCCGGCCAGGCGGAACCAGCGGACCTTGCGGTGCTGGCGGAGTCGGCGGGCGGCGCCGACGGCGTCGTTGTGGAAGCGGCGGGCCATCGGCACCCGGCGCACCGCCTCGGTGAGCTCGTGGGCGGCCGCCTCTCCCCCGGGCGCCTCGCGCACCGCCTCCACCTGGGCCGGCTCCGCGAACACCGCCCTCAGCGCCTGGCTCAGCTCGCTCTCCGCGACCTCCCGCTGCTCCTCCTCGGCCTGCCGGGCGGCGTGTGCGGCCTCGTACAGCACGATCGACGCGGCCGGGTCGAGCACGCCCGAGGTGGCCAGTTCCTGGGCGACGGAGGCCCGGCGGAGCAGCTGCGCGTCCAGGCCCGCGCGCGTGGCGTCGATCCTGGCGTGCAGCCGGTCGAGACGGCCCGCGGTCCAGCTCAGGTAAAGGCCGATCGCGACGAGCGCGACGAGAATCCAGATGAGGGTGGGAGTCACGGGCAGCAAGGCTATCGGGGCGGATCGTCGCGGTACGGGGCAGGCACGAGAGTGGACGTGCGCGGCCGACGCACTCGGGGGTTCGTACGACACGGCGGTCGCGCCGGCTGTGCACCCGCAAGCCACGAGGCACCCGGGAGCGGCGGGTCAGCCGGTCCGTGGGCGGGCAGCCGGTCCCGCGTGCCGCCGGCACCGGTCAGCAGGGCCGGCCGTTCGCCGTAGGGGGCCGGGGCGGCGGCCCGGCACACACCGCCCGCGGTCCGCAGACGCGCCGGAGATCAGTCCCGGGCCAGCCCCAACCGCGCCCGCAGTCCCGGCCCCCGCTCGTCGTCCGCCGCAGCCACCGCCGCCGCTCCCGCCGTCACCGTCTCGTAGACCGACAGGATGTCCGCCCCGACGGTCGACCAGTCGAACCGGCGGACGTGCGAGCTGCCACGATCCCGCAGTTCGGCCAGCCTCTTCGGGTCGCCGAGCAGCCGTACCGCCGCCTCCGCCAGCGCGTCCGCGTCCTCGTTGGCGAAGAGTTCGCCCGCCGAGCCGTGGTCCAGCACCTGGGCGAAGGCGTCCAGGTCCGACGCCAGCACCGGGGCCCCCGCCGACATGGCCTCGACGAGGATGATCCCGAAGCTCTCGCCGCCGGTGTTGGGGGCGACGTACAGGTCGACACTGCGCAGGAAGCGGGCCTTGTCCTCGTCGCTGACCATGCCGAGGAACTCCACACGCGCGCGCAGCTCCTCGGGGAGCGACTCCACCGCCTCCTCCTCGTCACCGCGCCCGGCGACCAGCAACCGGGTCTGCGGGCGCTCGGCGAGGATCTTCGGCAGGGCCCTCATCAGGACCGGCAGACCCTTGCGGGGCTCGTCGATGCGGCCCATGAAGCCGATCGTGTCGCCCTGCCACTCGGGCTTCGGCTCGGCCTTGGCGAAGAAGTCGACGTCGACGCCGTTGGGGATCACCACCGCGTCGCCGCCGAGGTGTTCGACGAGCGTACGGCGGGCGTACTCGCTGACGGCGATCCGGGCGCTGATCTTCTCCAGGGCGGCCTGGAGGATCGAGTACGCGGCCACCATGACCCGCGAGCGCGGGTTCGAGGTGTGGAAGGTGGCGACGATCGGCCCCTGCGCGATCCAGCAGGTCAGCAGACCGAGCGACGGCGAGGACGGCTCATGGATGTGGACCACGTCGAACTCGCCGTCGTGCAGCCAGCGGCGCACCCGTGCCGCCGACAGGAAACCGAAGCTCAGCCTGGCCACCGAGCCGTTGTACGGCACCGGGACCGCGCGGCCGGCCGAGACGACGTACGGCGGCAGCGGGGTGTCGTCGTCGGCGGGGGCGAGGACGGACACCTCGTGGCCGAGGCGGATGAAGTACTCGGCGAGGTCGCGGATGTGGAACTGGACGCCGCCCGGCACGTCCCAGGAGTACGGGCAGACGATGCCGATCCTCACGGGCGGGCCCCGTCCGACGGCCGGGGTTCCAGGTCCTTCAGCCACAAACGCTGCAGCATGTGCCAGTCCTCCGGATGGTCGGCGATCCCGGTGGCGAAGGCATCGGCCAGCGCCTGTGCCATGACAGACGTCTTTTCGGCCCGCGTACCTGTCTCGGGCACCTCGACCGGGGGGTGCACCCTGCCCTGCATGACCGGCGAGTCGTCGTACCAGAGTGTCACCGGCAGCAGCAGCGCGCCCGTCTGCTGGGCCAGCAGGGCCGGGCCCGCGGGGATACGGGTCGCCTCGCCGAAGAACCGCACCTCGACGCCGGAGGACGACAGGTCCCGCTCGGCGACCAGGCAGACCAGGCCGCCGTCGCGCAGCCGCCGGGCCAGGGTGCCGAAGGCGGTGCCGCCGCTGTGCGGGAGGACCTCCATGCCGAGGCCCTCGCGGTAGGCGACGAAACGGTCGTAGAGCGTCTCGGGCTTGAGCCGTTCGGCGACCGTGGTGAAGGGCGTCTCCAGTTTGGTGGTGACCCAGGCACCGGCGAGGTCCCAGTTGGCCATGTGGGGCAGCGCGAGGATGACGCCCTTGCCGGCGGCGAGCCCGTCGGTGAGGTGGTGCAGGCCCTTGGGGTCGAAGCCGGTCTTGATGCGGTCCTTGCTCCAGGCGGGCAGCCGGAAGGACTCCATCCAGTAGCGCAGGTACGAGCGCATGCCCGCGCGGGAGAGCTCCGCGAGGCGCTCGGGGCTCGCGTCGGGCACCACGCGCGCGTAGTTGCTCTCCAGGCGGAGGACGCCCTCGCCGCGCCGCTTCCAGGCCAGGTCGGCGATGCTCCGGCCGAGGCGCACGGCGACCGGCTCGGGGAGCTTCTTGACCACGCCCCAGCCGAGGCCGTACAGGGAGTCCGTCAGCCGCTCCTGGGCGCTCACTTCGCGGCCTCGCTCCCCTGCTGCCGGGACTGCTCCCCGGCCACGTCCGGCTCGGCCCCGTTCGACCCGGCGGCACCGGAGGCGGCGTTGTCCGATACGGCGCCCGGCTCCCCCGCAGTCTCCTCTGCCTCCTCGGCCTCCGCCGACTCCCGGCGGACCGTGACGACCCGCTGGATCAGCGTGATCAGGCTGCCGACGGCGACGATCCACAGGGCGATCGGCAGCAGGTACTGGATGCCGGGGACACCGAACTTGTGCAGGCCCGCGAGGCCCGCCAGGGTGAGCGCGATCACCAGGCGTTCGGCGCGCTCCACCAGGCCGTTGACGGCGACCGGCAGTCCGATCGACTCGCCACGGGCTTTGGTGTACGACACCACCTGGCCGCTGGCCAGGCAGAAGATGGAGACCGCGCACAGGGCGATGTCGTCACCGCCACCGGCGTACCAGAGGGCGAAGCCGCCGAAGATGGCGCCGTCGGCGACCCGGTCGAGCGTGGAGTCCAGGAAGGCGCCCCAGCGGCTGGAACGGCCGAGCTGGCGGGCCATGTTGCCGTCGACGAGGTCGGAGAACACGAACAGCGTGATCACGACCGTGCCCCAGAAGAACTCCCCCATGGGGTAGAAGACCAGCGCGCCCGCGACCACTCCGGCGGTGCCCAGGAGCGTGACCGTGTCGGGGCTGACGCCCCTTCTGATCAGAAACGAGGCGAACGGAGTGAGAACACGCGTGAAGAATGCACGCGCGTACTTGTTCAGCATGGCCTTCCCGACGGTCGGTGTGGCCGGCTCGGCCCCTGCTGGCCACCGGCTGGCCCATCGTAGCCACGCACGCGCGTGGGCGACGGCCGGGCACCCGGAGCCCGTGTCACGGGCTCGCCGCTTCCTGGTCACGGCGCGATCGCGTCCGTCGTATGGACGCACCGTGACGGGAGTGGAAAGCTCGAAGGACCGCGGGCGTCACCGGAGCCGCACCGCACGCGGGTCCGCATGTCCGCGCCCACAGAGACCTCACCGTGCACGGGAGGCAAGGCCATGGGCGACAAGGCGAACGCACACCCCGGAGCCGCCGGCAGGGCAACAGCGGCCGACCACCCCGCGTCCGTACGGAATGTGGTGCTGGTCGGCCACTCCGGATCGGGCAAGACGACACTGGTGGAAGCTCTCGCGCTGACCGCGGGGGCAGTGAACCGGGCGGGCCGCGTGGAGGACGGCGGCACCGTCTCGGACTACGACGAGATCGAGCACCGGCAGCAGCGCTCGGTACAGCTCTCCCTGGTGCCCGTCGAATGGGACGGGTACAAGATCAACCTTCTGGACACCCCCGGATACGCCGACTTCGTCGGGGAACTCAGGGCCGGTCTGCGCGCGGCAGACGCGGCCCTTTTCGTCGTCTCGGCCTCGGACGGAGTGGACGGCTCCACGCGCATGGTGTGGGAGGAGTGCGCGGCCGTCGGGATGCCCCGGGCCATCGTCATCACGCATCTGGAGGCCGCGCGGGCGGACTTCGAGGAGATGACGCGGATCTGCGCGCAGGCCTTCGGCGGCGACGACCCGGACGCCGTGCTCCCGCTCTACCTCCCGCTGCGCGGCCCGCAGGGGCCCGACGGGCACGCGCCCGTGACCGGGCTGACCGGGCTGCTGTCGCAGAAGCTGTTCGACTACTCGTCCGGGGAGCGCAAGGAGTCCGAGCCGGGCGAGGACCTGCTGCCGGGGATCGAGGAGGCCCGCAACCGGCTCATCGAGGGCATCATCTCGGAGAGCGAGGACGAGACCCTCATGGACCGCTATCTGGGCGGCGAGGAGATCGACTTCAAGACGCTCGTGGAGGACCTGGAGCGGGCCGTGGCGCGCGGGGTGTTCCATCCGGTCCTCGCCGCCGCCCCCGCGGCCGAGGGCGCCCGGCAGGGGCTCGGCACGGTCGAACTGCTGGAGCTCATCACCGGCGGCTTCCCGACACCGTTCGAGCACCCGACACCGGGCGTCACGACCATCGACGGCAAACCGCGCGAGATCAAGGCGTGCGACACCGAGGGGCCGCTGGTCGCGGAGGTCGTGAAGACGGCGTCCGACCCGTACGTCGGCCGGATCTCGCTGGTACGGGTCTTCTCCGGGACCCTGCGCCCCGACGAGACGGTCCATGTCTCCGGGCACGGGCTCGCCGACCGCGGGCACGAGGACCACGACGTCGACGAGCGCATCGGCGCCCTGTCCGCGCCCTTCGGCAAGCAGCAGCGCCAGCTCTCGCACTGCATCGCGGGCGACCTCGCGTGCGTGGCGAAGCTGAGCCGCGCGGAGACCGGCGACACCCTCTCGGCCAAGGACGACCCGCTGCTCATGGAGCCGTGGGAGATGCCCGACCCGCTGCTGCCGCTCGCCATCCAGGCGCACAGCAAGGCGGACGAGGACAAGCTCTCGCAGGGTCTCGCCCGGCTGGTCGCCGAGGACCCGACCATGCGGCTCGAACAGAACCAGGACACCCACCAGGTCGTCCTGTGGTGCCTGGGCGAGGCGCACGCCGACGTGGCCCTCGAACGCCTGCGCAGCCGCTACGGCGTGCAGGTGGACGTCGTACCGCACCGGGTGCCCCTGCGGGAGACCTTCGCCGCCAAGTCGGCCGGGCGCGGGCGGCACGTGAAGCAGTCCGGCGGGCACGGGCAGTACGCCATCTGCGAGATCGAGGTGGAGCCGCTGCCCGGCGGCTCGGGCATCGAGTTCGTGGACAAGGTCGTCGGCGGCGCGGTGCCCCGGCAGTTCATCCCGTCCGTCGAGAAGGGCGTACGGGCGCAGGCCGCCAAGGGGGTCGCCACCGGCCACCCGCTCATCGACGTGCGGGTGACGCTGCTGGACGGCAAGGCGCACTCCGTGGACTCCTCGGACGCCGCGTTCCAGACGGCCGGGGCGCTGGCCCTCAGGGAGGCGGCGGCCGACGCGAGGATCCATCTGCTGGAGCCGGTCGCCGAGGTGTCCGTGCTGGTCGGCGACGACTACGTGGGCGCCGTGATGAGCGACCTGTCCGGGCGGCGCGGCCGGGTGCTCGGCACCGAGCAGACCAACGGCGGGCGCACGCTCGTCAAGGCCGAGGTGCCCGAGATCGAGATCGGGCGGTACGCCGTCGACCTCAGGTCCCTGTCGCACGGCACCGCGCGTTTCAGCCGTTCCTACGCGCGGCACGAGCCCATGCCGCCGCAGATCGCCGAGAGGATCCGTGAAGAGGCACGCGTCGCCTCGTAGTTGGGTCCGGGTGCCGCACAAGTGGCGTTCGGGGCCCCACGGGTGACGTTCATGGAACGCTCCCTTCCGAATCGGCGGGCGGCTTCGGCCGTCCGCCGATTAATGTCAGTGCGTACGGATACGCTGATGACCTGATCAACAGGTGTGCGAAGCAAGGAAGTCGGGAAGGCCGCAGTGGGTGAGTCCGGCGGCGATCGGGGGCGGGAATGACCGTTGACGGCGGTTACGCGGACATCTTCGGTCCGCAGGTGCCGCGCACGGGCGACGAGGCGCAGACGGCGACGTTCGCGCTGGCCTCGGCGGCCTATCGGGACAATCCGGTGGAGGAGATCCTCAAGGCCAACAACGAATGGCACGAGTCGGCCGTCAAGGGCGGCCGCAGGTGGGCGAAGATCTTCCGCCCCAACCTGGGCGAGGCGTTCTCCACGGCGGTGATCACCCGCATGCTCGGCGCGGGCCGCAAGCCGCTCATCCAGTCCTTCGGCGCCGAGCCGCAGGTCGTGGTCGAGCACTGTCTCGCGGCGAACAACATCCGCCGGGACCGGGACAACTGGCTGACCGCCGTCATGGTGCTGTGCGGGGTGCTCTTCCTGCCGGGGCTCCTGGTCTGGCTGCTGGTCTTCACGCTGCGCACCAACATCGCCAGGCGGGAGGACAACAAGCAGGCGGGCGCGTTCGCCACCGCGCTGCTCGTCGCGATGGGCGCGCTGGCCGTGCTCTTCCTGATCAAGATGCCGTTCGCCGGCTTCTGGGGCTGGTACGCACGCGCGTGCGTGGTGCTCCCCGTGGTCGGCTGGTTCTGGGCCAAGCAGATCTGCGAGCGCACCGCGAGGGATCTCCGGGAGCGCTGGGCCAGCCTCCTGGCCGGCAGCAGCGTGGGCGCCAAGGTGCCCGAGGCGGTGCCGAGCAACCCGGGCGAGACCGCGGCCGAGCAACTGCGCCAGTCCCTGGCCACGCTCAGCGCCGAGCAGCAGTCCAACTCGGTGTTCTACGCCGGCCCCAAGGGCATACTCGGCATGGGCACCCGGTGGGGCAGCTGGCAGCTCGCCGAGGACCTGGTGTCCGCCGACCCCACCCGGGAGATCCACCCCTTCCGCAGCTGGGACGTCATCCGCTCCATCCACGACCAGCTCCGCATGCTGGAACGCAACACGATCAACACCGGCGGCTTCCCGAAGCCGTCCATACGCCACTGGGTCGTCACCCCGATCGCGGAGGGCGCGAAGGAGGTCTCCCGGCCCGGCGGCACCGACGTGGACGCGTACCAGGTCAAGACCCACGCGATACAGGACATCTGCAACAAGCAGCAGTTCGGCGGCGGTGACCGGCACTACCTGGGCGTGCAGTGGACGCTGTGGGAGGGGCAGCTCGTCATCACCATGCTGATCACGGTGACCGTGCTGCACGAGACGCTGCGCATCGAGGTCACCGGGCACGCGCTCGGACCGGTGCACGGGCTGTTCACCTCGAAGCCCGCGGCCAAGGAGAAGGAGGTCGCCAAGCAGGTCAGGTTCTGGGAGACCAAGAAGATCAAGCTCCCGCTGGTCGACGCGGACGAGGTGGTCCGCCTCGCCGCCCGGGCGCCCCTGACCTGGTACCCGCCGCTGCTCAACTATCTCGGTGGCTCGCTCGCCCTGCCGGAGCCGTTCGGTCTGCGGCACGCCTGGGCGGACAAGCCGTGGCGGCACCGCTTCATGGCCGACGACGCGCTGCGCGCCGCGACCCCGGTGCTGCGGGTCGTGCACTCCGCGGCGATCCGGGTGCTCCAGGAGAACGGCGTGGACACCGAGAAGTTCGGCACGCGCGCGGGCTTCCTGAGCACGCAGGTCCAGGACGTGTCGCCGCGCAAGGCGGACGTCTACGACGCGTAGGCCTCCGGCGGTCGGGCGGGTCTGGGTGCGAGTGGGTCTGGGTGCCGGTCCCTGGGGGCTGCGCCCCCAGACCCCCCTTCGGCCTTGCGGCCTCGTCCTCAAACGCCGGACGGGCTGGAAACGCCGTAACCGGCCGGCATCAGACCGTCGGCCAGGCCTCCGCCAGCATCTTGCGGGTGTCGCCGAGGAGTTGGGGCAGCACCTTCGTGTGGCCGACGACCGGCATGAAGTTCGTGTCGCCGCCCCAGCGCGGGACGATGTGCTGGTGCAGGTGGGCGGCGATGCCGGCGCCGGCGACCGTCCCCTGGTTCATGCCGATGTTGAAGCCGTGCGCCCCGGAGGCCGTCCGCAGGGCCGTCATCGCCTGCTTCGTCAGCGCCGCGAGCTCCGCGGTCTCCGGCTCGGTCAGGTCGGTGTAGTCGGCCACGTGGCGGTAGGGCACCACCATCAGGTGGCCGCCGGTGTACGGGTAGAGGTTGAGCACCGCGTACACCAGCCGGCCGCGCCGGACGATCAGGCCGTCCTCGTCGGACTTGGCCGGAATCGAGCAGAAGGGGCAGCCGTCGTCGGCACCCGGGCCGGTCGGCTTGTTCTCGCCCTGGATGTAGGCCATCCGGTGGGGTGTCCACAGACGCTGGAACGCGTCCTGCGTCCCCACTCCCAACTGCTGCTCCGGCTCACTCGTCATGCAAAGCAGCATATGGCTTCGCCCGTTCGCGCCGTGTCGGCGGGGTTGTGCGAAAAGCGGCCCGGGTCAAGCTGGGCGGGTGGACGACGACAGCGGCACCCGCCCCGCCGGCAACGGGCAGGACCCCGACGGCAACGCCACCGACCCGATCCACGGCACGGGCGGCCACAAGAACCACGGGACGGGCGCGCACAAGAACCCCGGCACAGCAGATCGCAAGTACGACGGCACGGACGAACCCGAAACCCCCGGCACAACCCCTGACCAGGCCCCGGACACAGCCGGTCACCAGACCTCTGGCACAACCCCTCACCACACCCCCGGCACAGCCGC
>NZ_LJBR01000341.1 GCF_001282115.1 Streptomyces sp. NRRL B-24085
GACCCAGCCCCAGCCGCAGCTCCAGCCCCAGGGGCAGACCGCGCCCGTACCCGCCTCCCAGCCGTGGCCCGCCGGCCACGACACCTCCGGCGCCGGTGTCGCCGCCGTACCCCCGAACCGGCCCGCCGCCCAGCCCGTACAGACTCCCGGCGCCGGGCAGCCCACTCCGCCGCCCGGTACGCCGTTGCCGGCGGAGGCCGGTCAGGCACAGGCACCGGTCGCGGCGCAGCCGCTGCCCGCCGAGGCCGCGGCGGCTCCCGCCGCGCCCGTCGACCCGAACTCCACCCAGGGCCGGGCGATCAGCGTGCGGACCCTCGGCCAGGGGGTGCCGTTCACCCGGCAGGCGGCCCAGGTGCAGCAGCCGGGGGCGGCCACGCCTCCCCCGCACCAGCCGGGTGGTTCGGGACGGCGGCGCAAGCTCGGCACCCGGCCCGACCCCGCCGCCACGGCGGCCCCGGAGCAGACCGGCCGTCCGCATCCGGCGGCCGAGCAGGCCGTGTCCGCGCCGACGCCCGCTCCGCAGCCGTCGCAGACCGGGCAGTCCCGGCTCGCGCACGCCACCGAGGCGGCCGGACGGTCGTACGCCATAGGGGCGCCGGACGAGAACGCCGCCGAGGGGCCCGAGCCGTTGGACGGTCCGGGTGGGGCCGTCGAGATCCCGGACACCCCGCGGCCGCAGCCGATGGACGACGAGCTGCCCCCGGAGCCGCTGGACAACCCGCGGCGGCTGCTGGTGTGGCCCGCGCCGGACGTGACGACCCAGCAGGCGCTGAGCGACCGCGGGTACCGGCCCGTGGTCGTGCAGTCGCGCGAGGAGGTCGACGCGCAGATCGCGGCGTTCCCCGCCGCGCTGTTCGTGGACCCGCTGACCGGGCCGATCACCCGGACCGCGCTCCAGTCGCTGCGGCAGGCGGCGGTGGCGTCCGAGGTGCCGATCATGGTGACCGCCGGGCTCGGGCAGGCCTCGCGGGAGGCGGCGTACGGCGCCGATCCCGCCGTACTGCTCAAAGCGCTGGCGCCCCGGGACAGTGAGCAGCATCCGCCGCGGGTGCTGCTGATCGAGGAGCACGCGGAGATCGCGCTGGCGCTGACGGCGACGCTGGAGCGGCGCGGGATGCAGGTCGCGCGGGCGGCGAGCGACGCGGACGCGGTGACGCTGGCGGGACAGCTCAGGCCGAACCTCGTCGTGATGGACCTCATGCAGGTGCACCGGCGGCGGGCCGGGATCGTGGACTGGCTGCGGGCCAACGGGCAGCTCAACCGGACGCCGCTCGTCGTCTACACGGCCGCCGTCGACCAGGCCGATCTGCCGCGGCTGGCCTCCGGTGAGACGGTCCTCTTCCTCGCCGAGCGGTCGACGAGCCCCGAGGTCCAGGCGCGGATCGTGGATCTGCTGGCCCGGATCGGGACGAACTAGACCCGGACCGGCACGGACTAGGCTCGGAGCGGGACGGACCAAGCCCGGAGCGGGACGAAGAACAGGCCAGGAGGCGCCCGACCGGCGTGAGCCCGCACGGCATGTGCGCGCACGGCATGTGCGCGTCCTCGCGGGCGTGTCCCGTCAGGTCGCGGTCAGCCTGCGCGCCGCCTCCCGCACGGACGCCCGCAGCCGTTCCCGGTCCGCGGGCTCCCCGCCCACCAGGATCCGCTTCATCTGCGGGACCACGGCCGCCCAGTTGGCCACGGCGATCAGCAGGAACAGCAGGTCGCGGGGCGGGATGGCGTCGGTGACGACACCGCGTTCCTGGCCGTCCTTCAGGGTCGCGACCTTGTGACGGTAGTGCTCCTGGCGTTCGGCCTCGTCGGGCAGCTCGGTGCCGGAGCCGTACTCCAGGCCCTCCCAGAACAGCAGGCGCAGCACCTCGGGGTGGGCCTCGTGGTAGTCCATGAGGCGGTCGATCCAGCCCTCGATGTCGTCCGGGTCGACCGGGACGGCGATCGCGAGATCGAGCATGACCTTGCCCAGGACCTTCGTGAACAGCTCCGCCTTGTTGCCGAAGTAGGCGTAGATGAGCTGCTTGTTGGCCTTGGCCTCGGTGGCGATGCGGTCGATGCGGGCGCCCGCGATGCCGTGGCGGGCGAACTCCGCGACCGCCGCCTCGAAGATCCTGGCCCGGGTGGCCTCGGGGTCCCTTGCTGCTGCCATGGGGCCAGGGTAAGGGCAGCCGAGCCAGTAACCAACTATTTGGTTGACAGGGAATGGACGGCCCTCGCACACTGTTGAGGCAGCCATCCAACCAACCAGTTGGTTATTAGATCCGACTCTAAGGATGCCCCGGTCATGCCGACAGCCACCGTCACCCAAGGACGGTCCGCCGAGACCCCCGCACGGGACGCGGGCTCGCTCCTCCTCGTCCTCATCGCCGTCTGCACCGCCGTCACCGCCGCCAACATCTACCTCGCGGCCCCGCTGCTCCCCCTCATCGCCCACGACTTCGGATCGACGCCCTCCGCGGTCGCCTGGGTCGCCTCCGTCGCGCAGTTCGGCTACGCCTTCGGCCTGCTCGTCTTCGCCCCCCTCGGCGACAGCGTGAACCGGCGGCGCCTGGTCGCCGGCCTCTCCCTCGTGACCACCGCGGCCCTGACCGCCGCCGCGCTCGCCACCGGCACCACCGCCCTCGCCGCCGCCGTGCTGGTCGCCTCCGCGGCCACCGTCGTCCCCCAGCTCCTGGTCCCGCTGGTCGCCCAGCGCGCACCCGCCCATCACCGCGCCCGGCACGTCGCGGCCGTCATCGCGGGCCTGTTCACCGGAATCGTCGCGGCCCGGGTGCTCGGCGGACTGATCGGACAGGCCTTCGGCTGGCGGGTGGTCTTCGTGGGCGCGGCCGTCCTGACGGCCGTCCTCGGCCTCGCGACGGCGTACGCCCTGCCCGCGGAGCGGGTGCGCCGCTCCGGCCCGCTCTTCTCGGGCCTCACCGCCCTGCCGTCCCTCGTCCGCCGCTCGCCCGACCTGTGGCGCGCGTGTGTGCGGCAGGCGGGGATGTACGGCGCCTGGAGCGCGCTGTGGACCTCGCTGGCCCTCCTGCTGACCGGCTCGTCCTACGGCCTGTCGACCGCGACCGCCGGGCTCTTCGGCCTCTTCGGCCTCGCCGCGAGCGTGGTGGCGCCCCTGGCCGGCGGGTTCGTGGACCGCTTCGGCGCCGCCAAGGTCGTACGGTCGGCGTATCTGCTCGCCGCCGCTTCCGTCCCGTTGTTCTGGCTCGGCGGGCACGCGATGTGGGCGCTGTTCGTCGCGGCGATCGCCGTCCACGCGGCCCTGGTCGCCTCCCACGTCGCCAACCAGACCCTCGCCCTGACGACGACCTCGACCCCGGCCACCGCCAACACGGCGTACGTGGTCGCCGGTTTCGCGGGCGGCGCCACGGCTTCCGCGCTGGCGGGATCGGCGTTCGGCTGGTGGGGCTGGGGCGGCGTGTGCGCCGTCGCGGGAGTGTGGCTGGGCCTGGGCTGGCTCACCACCTCGGTACGGCGGTGAGGCTGCCGCCGCCTCGCGGTGGGTTGTCGCCGTACGGCGGTCAGGGCCCCCGGTGTGTTCGCCCGGGACGCCCTGACCGCCGTGTCCGTCAGGTCTCAGAGGTGTGCTCGGAGCCTGGCTGAGAGCTTGGCTCAGAGCTTGGTGACGTCCAGGCCGCCCTCCGCGTACTGCTTGCGCAGGACCTTTCTCAGAACCTCCGTCGGGCACGCTAGTTCCGCGCTACCTTCGTGATCCACGATCAGTGCAGGCCAGGCACATAACCTGCCATGTCCCGCACTCGCAGGGGTGGGAAAAGGAGTCACGGTGGTCGTGAGACTTGGGGGGTACGCCCGGATCAGCCTCGACAAGAGCGGCGAGGAACTGGGCGTGGAGCGGCAGCGACGGGACTACAGGCAGGTTGCCGGGGTGCGACCCGGCTGGGTACTCGCGCGCGATTACATCGACAACGATGTGAGCGCTTTCAAGCGCAACGTGGTTCGCCCTGAGTTCGAACGGCTGCTGGTGGATCTCCAGTCGGGTGTCATAGACGGAGTGATCGCCTATGACCTTGACCGGTTGGCCCGGCAACCGCGCGATCTTGAACGACTGATCGACGTATTCGAAGAGCGACCGGCACTGGTCTTCTGCACCGTCACGAACGACATTGATCTGTCGACGTCGGACGGGCGCACGATGGCGCGAGTCATGGTCGCCTTCGCCAATAAGGCCAGCGCCGACACGGGTAGGCGTGTAGCCCGTAAGCACCGCGAGCTTGCGGACGCCGGCAAGAACGGCGGAGGCTTCCCGCCGTTCGGCTGGAAAGAGGACCGGGTGACGATTCACCCGGAGCAGGCAGCCCTGATCCGTAAGGCACATGACGACCTGTTGGCAGGTACGCGGCTTTCCACGATTGTGAAGGAGTGGCAAGCCCAGAACGTGCAGACGTCTCGCAATACTGGGAATCCGATTACTCGCGTCGCAGTGAAAGGCATCCTCAGAAACCCTCGCCTGGCCGGCTTCCGCACCGTCAAGGGCCAAAAGCATATCGGGACGGACGGCAAGCCCGTCATGGGCGTTTGGGAGCCGATCTGTACCCCGGAGAAGCTTGATGCCGTGACTGCCGTATTGGAGGGCGTTCGCTCGCGGTACACGACGAGTAACCAGAGCAACAACCAGAAGTACCTGCTGAGCGGGATTCTGCGCTGTGCCGAGTGCGGTACGCGAATGCTCGCCAACATGCGTTCGTCATGGAAGGAGGGAAGCAAGGGGAGCCGCTTCGTCTATCGATGCCCCGCCGCCAATGACGGGGGCTGCGGGAAGATGTCCCGCGCCGGCGAGTCGCTCGACAGGCACATCATCGATCTGATTCACGACGCCGAGGCGACATCGAAGGCGCCTATTAACAAGGCGGCCGAATGGAAAGGTGCTGCGCGGTTCGCCGAGGTGACCCAAGAAATCAGCGAACTCATCGCCGCCATGAACACCAAGCGCATCTCCGCCGCTACGGCTATTGCCATGCTGGAGCCCTTGGAGCGGGAACGCGACGAATTAGAATACGAACGCAACAGACACATGGTCGAGAAGGTCAAGGCCACCGCAGCTACTGTGGAACTGTCGGAAGAATTTGAGCGTCTGCCCATTGAGCGGCAGCGCGCGGTGATCCTGAAGCATGTACGGGCCATTGTGGTGCGCTCGGCGGGCCGGGGCGCCCGGAAGTTCAATCCCGATTTGCTGGACGTGGTATGGACCGCGTAGCCGTCTCAGCAAATCCAAGAAGGCCCGCTCTGAGAGCAGGACTCCGCACTCTACTTTTCACTCCCTGAACTCCCGCTGGAGCCGGGTGCCTCGGTTGGAGCGAGGCCGAGGGAAAGGCGAGCCCCCAGCGTCGCGCGCCGGGGGCTCTGGTCTCTGCTCGGTTCAGTCCAGCTTGGTCACGTCCAACTGGCCCAACCTAAGTGATTCACGAATCTTCTTCTTGTCGAACTTTCCGACGCTCGTCTTCGGGACCGCCTCGATGATCGACCAGCGCTCCGGGAGCTGCCACTTGGCGATCCTGCAGACGTCGCTCGCGAGGAAGGCGCGCAGGGACTCGAAGTCGGCGGTGGAGCCCTCCTTGAGGACGACCGTGGCGAGGGGGCGCTCGCCCCACTTCTCGTCGGGGACGGCGACGACGGCGGCCTCGGTGACATCCGGGTGGGACATCAGCGCGTTCTCCAGCTCGACCGAGGAGATCCACTCGCCGCCGGACTTGATGACGTCCTTGGCCCGGTCGGTGAGGGTGAGGAAGCCGTCGGCGGAGATGGTGCCGACGTCACCCGTCTTCAGCCAGCCGTCCTCGCTGAACTTGTCGGCGGGACGCAGGGGTTCGGCGTCCGGGCCGTTGTAGTACGCGCCGGCGATCCAGGGGCCGCGGACCTCCAGCTCGCCCGCGGACTCGCCGTCCCAGGGCAGGCGCTCGCCGCCGGGGCCGGTGAGGCGGGCCTCGACGCCGGCCGGGAAGCGGCCCTGGGTGAGGCGGTACGCGAACTCCTCGGGCGTGCCGACCACGTGGGCCGGCGGGCGCGCGATGGTGCCGAGCGGGGAGGTCTCCGTCATGCCCCAGGCGTGGCAGACCCGCATGCCCAGTCGGTCGAAGGCCTCCATCAGGGAGGGCGGGCAGGCCGAGCCGCCGATGGTGACCTGGCCGAGCGAGGAGACGTCCCGCGGCTTGGCGGTGAGCTCGGCGAGCAGGCCCTGCCAGATGGTGGGGACGGCTGCCGCGTGGGTCGGCTTCTCGCGCTCGATCATCTCGGCGAGGGGGGCGGGTTGCAGGAAGCGGTCCGGCATCAGCATGTTGACGCCGGTCATGAAGGTCGCGTGCGGCAGGCCCCAGGCGTTGACGTGGAACTGCGGGACGACCACGAGTGAGGTGTCCTGGTCGGTCAGGCCCATCGACTGGGCCATGTTGACCTGCATGGAGTGCAGGTAGATCGAACGGTGGCTGTAGACCACGCCCTTGGGGTCGCCCGTGGTGCCGGAGGTGTAGCACATGGCGGCGGCCTGGCGCTCGTCCAGCTCGGGCCAGTCGTACGTGGTGGGCTTGCCGGCGATCAGGTCCTCGTACTCGTGCACGCGCGCGTGGGAGCCTTCGAGGGCCGTGCGGTCGCCGGGTCCTGAGACCACCACGTGCTCGACCGTCTTGAGGTGCGGGAGCAGGGGGGCGAGCAGGGGGAGCAGCGACCCGTTGGCGATGATGACGCGGTCGGCCGCGTGGCCCACGATGAAGGCGAGCTGGTCCGCCGGGAGGCGGAGGTTCAGGGTGTGCAGGACCGCGCCCATGGAGGGGATCGCGAAGTAGGCCTCGACGTGCTCGGCGTTGTTCCACATGAGGGTCGCCACCCGCTCGTCGTCGGCGACCTGGAGGTCCTCGCGCAGGGCGTGGGCCAGCTGCGCGGCGCGGGCGCCGACCTCAGCGAAGGAGCGGCGGTGCGGCTCCGGCTCACCGGTCCATGTGGTCACCTGTGAGGTGCCGTGGATCGACGACCCGTGGGTCAGGATCCTGGAGATCAGCAGCGGTACGTCCTGCACGGTGCTCAGCACGGCGTCCTCCCGGGGCGACATTGCCTACGCGGTAGTAAGGGATGCGCCGATTCTGCGCACATACCGCGCGGTATGTCACTAGAGCCGAGCGATCGATCACGTCACGATGCCCTCACAACGGCCGACCGCGGCTGACGGTTCCCCTGGGGGGCGGCTCCCTGGCCGGCGGACGGCGGACGGGCAGGGGCCCGAGTCCCTGTTGCCGGAGGGCGGGCTCCGGCCGTTGGGGGCTGACGACGACCCGGTGGGCGAACGGACTGCGCCCCGAGGTGCCGAGCGACAACTATTTGGCGGTTGTGCACCGACCGGGTGGCCATCTCCGGAGGGAAGGGCACCGGCCCGGGGGGCACACATGTCAGGCTGCGTGCACTGACCGGGGCGACGATTGCCGGCAGGCGGGGCGGGCACCACCCTGGAAGGCCCTGAGGCGGCGTTCCCCCGGTGGACGAACACCAGCCCGGGGGAGCCGCGGTCCCCGAGCAGACGAACGCCACCCGGCTCGATGCCCCCTACCGGGCGAGTACCAGCTCGGGGTCCTCGCGGAGTTTGCCCAGGGCTCGGGAGACCGCCGACTTCACGGTGCCGACGGAGACCCCGAGGACCTCGGCCGTCTGCACCTCGCTGAGGTCCTCGTAGTACCTGAGGACGACCATCGCCCGCTGCCGGGCCGGCAGCTTCATGATCGCCCGCCACATCGCGTCGTGCAGCGCCTGCTGCTCGGCGGGGTCGTCCTCGCCCGGCACGGGGTCGGGCTCGGGGATCTCGTCGGTCGCGAACTCGTCCACCTTGCGCTTGCGCCACTGCGAGGTGCGCGTGTTGAGCAGGGCCCGGCGCACATAGCCGTCGAGGGCACGGTGGTCCTCGATGCGCTCCCAGGCGACATACGTCTTGGTCAGGGCGGTCTGCAGCAGGTCCTCCGCGTCGCTCGGGTTCGCGGTCAGCGACCGGGCGGTACGCAGCAGCACCGGCTGGCGGGCCTTCACGTACGAGGCGAACGAGGGGTACGCGAGGGTCTGCGTCGCCGGTACGGCGGCCTTCGAAGCGCTGGTGCAGACGGGTGTGGTCATGGCTCCACGCTAGATTCGCGACGCCCCCCGCTCATCGGCCACAGGTCCCGAAGAGGACTCCCCCTCAGGTTGTAGAGGTGGGGCTGACTGCACCTCCTGAAGGTGGACGAGAGAGGCACGTCTACTGCGGGATCACCCCTGGGGGCTACCCGTCCGCGGTGAGCACGAGCCCGGACGTGGGCACCCCCGTCCCCGCCGTCACCAGGACC
>NZ_LJBR01000342.1 GCF_001282115.1 Streptomyces sp. NRRL B-24085
GCCCCGCCAAGGAGGCGGGCCTCGCCGAGACGGGCAGCAGTTCCATGACGCCGTACCTCGTGACCGGCGCGATCGCCCTGCTGGTGGCAGGCGGGGGAGCGGTGGCGGTGTCCCGCCGCCGAGGCTGATCCGGGCCTCGGTCGCAGGTGCCCCCGGGGGAGCGGGGGCAGGTGGGGTGCCTCGCCTCAGGGGAGGAGCGGGCGTGGCACCCGCGCCGGGTCTGCCCGAGTCGGGCGGCGGGCCCGGGACACCGTGCGGATGACCGGGTCCGGCGGCAACTCCGGGAAGCCGTGCCGCATGAGCGCCGGTGACCGGGGGCACGGAGGGGGAGCCCCGGTGCCGCACCGATCCGGGCCCAGGTCGCGGTGCCGTCCGGGCCGGCGCGACGGCGCCCGCCTCAGCCCTGGGCCAGCGTCACCGCCTGGTCCAGGGCCTGGAGGAAGGAGTTGACCGTCGTCCGGTCCCGCACCGCGAACCGCAGCCACTCCTCGCCGAGCCCCGGGAATGTGTCCCCGCGCCGCACCGCGAACCCCAGGTCGCGCAGATGCCGTCGTACCTCGGCGGCCCGCGGCAGGCGTACGAGGACGAAGGGGCCCTCGGCCGGTTCGACCACCCGGAGTCCGTCCGGGGCGAACTCCCGCAGTCCGGCGACCAGATGGGCCCGGTCGGTGGCGACACGGTGGGCCGCGTGGGCCGCCTCCGCCAGCGCCCGCGGCTCCATGCACGCCTCGGCCGCCGCGAGGGCCGGGCTGGACACCGGCCACAGCGGCTGGGCCCGTTCCAGTTCGGCGACGGTCTCCGGGGCGGCGAGGACGTAGCCGATCCGGAGACCGGCCAGACCCCATGTCTTCGTCAGGCTGCGCAGCACGACGAGTCCGGGCAGGTCCGTCCGCCCGGCAAGTGCCTCGCGCTCGCCCGGCACCGCGTCCAGGAACGCCTCGTCCACCACCAGCGTGCGCCCGGGGCGGGCCAGCGCGGCGATCGTGCCCGCGGGATGCAGGACCGACGTGGGGTTGGTCGGGTTGCCCACGACCACCAGGTCGGCGTCCTCGGGAACGGCCGCCGCATCGAGCCGGAAACCGTCCTCCTCCCGCAGCAGCACCCTCTCGACCGCGTGCCCGGCGTCCCGCAGCGCGGCTTCCGGCTCGGTGAACTGCGGGTGCACCACGACCGCGTGACGGAACGTCAGAGCCCTGGCGAGCAGCACGAACGCCTCGGCGGCCCCGGCAGTCAGCAGCACCCGCTCCACGGGCACCTCGTGCCGGGCCGCCACCGCCGCCCGTGCCGCGCGCCCGTCGGGGTAGGCGGCGAGCCCGGTCAGCGACCCGGCGATCCGCTCCCGCAGCCAGGCCGGGGGAGTGTCCGCGCGGACGTTCACCGCGAGGTCCGTGAGCCGCGCACCGTCGTCCCGCACCTCGGCGTCGCCGTGGTGCCGCAGGTCGTGCCCCTCCCCGCTGCGGGTGCTGTCAGTGCGCATGGGAGTGGGAGCCGTGGTGGTGGCCGTGGTGGTGATGGTGGCCGTCGTCGTCCGGGTGGAAGTGCGGCTGCTGCGCCTGGCCCACCTTGTCCTCGAAGCCCGGCAGCGCGATGCGGTACACGCACGAGTCGCAGTTCATCCGCAGATCGCCCTTGACGGCCTCCTCGTACCGTTCCATCACCAGGTCGAGGAGCTCGGGCTCCGGACCGATGACGTCCGCGGAACGCACCTCCACCTCCGGGTGCGCGGCCGCCCAGCCCTCGGTCTGCTGCCTGACCCGGTCCGGCAGGATCCCGGTGAACAGGAAGTAGGGCAGCACGACGATCCTGCGCGCCCCCAGCGCCGCACACCGGTCGAGCCCGCTCGGCACGTCCGGCGCCGCCAGCGACACGAACGCCGTCTCCACGCCCGCGTATCCGCGCCCCTCCCACAGCAGCCGGGCCGCCTTGTACACCTCGGCGTTGGCGTCCGGGTCGGTGGAGCCCCGGCCGACGAGCAGCACGGTCACGTCCGCCCGGTCCAGCGGGGTCCGCCCCCCGCCGGCGCCCAGCGCCTCGTCCAGGCGCCGCTCCAGGACGTTCAGCAGCGCCGGGTGCGGGCCCAGCGGGCGGCCGTAGGTGTACGAGATCCCGGGGTGGCGCTCCTTCTCGCGGGACAGCGCCGCCGGGATGTCGCCCTTGGCGTGCCCGGCGGACACCAGCATCAGCGGCACGGCCGCGAACCGGCGCACCCCGCGCTCCACCAGTTCGGCCACCGCGTCGCCCAGCGGCGGCGGGGACAGCTCGATGAAGCCGCCCGCGACGGGCAGTTCGGGGTGGCGGGCCCCGAGCTCCCGGACGAAGTCACGGAACGCCTCGGCCCCGGCATCGTCCCGGGTGCCATGACCGGCGATGAGCAGGGCGGGCGGCGGGGTGGTCACGATGTCTCCTCGGAGGGGTGAGTGGGGTGGTACAGCAGGGCGTTGAGCGCGGCGGAGGCCACCGCAGAACCGCCCTTCTCGGACACGTTGCTCACGGCGGGCAGTCCGCTCTCGCGCAACGCGGCCTTGGACTCGACCGCGCCGACGAAGCCGACGGGCAGTCCGATGACGAGCGCCGGGTCCGCGTCCAGGGTCAGCAACTCCTCCAGCGCGGTGGGGGCGTTGCCGATCACCCAGATCGCGCCGGCGCCGACCTGCTCGTGGGCGAGCCGGATCGCGTGGGCCGAACGGGTCAGCCCGGGACCCGACTTCGCGTCCCGCAGCCGGCAGACGGTCTCCCGGCGGGTGATCCCGGCCGCGACCATCTCCACGTCGGTGACGACGGGCGCGCCGGCGTGCAGCGCGGCATGCGCCTTCTCCAACTCGCCCTCGTCCATGACGAGATCGGTGGCGTACTCCAGATCGGCGGCGGAGTGGACGACCCGCTCCACCACCGCCCGGGTCAGCGGCGGGAGGTGCGAGGTGTCCAGGCGGGCACGCATTCGCCGGTAGGACTCCACCTCGATCGGGTGGACGACACGGTTCACTTCGAGTCCTCCTCCGACGTCTGCCAGCGGTAGCCGCGCGGGGTCACCATGCGCCCCGCGATGTCACGGGTCGCGGTGTTGCCGACGGTCACGACCGTCATCATGTCGACGGTCGCCGGGTCCAGCGCGGCCAGTGTCGTCAGCCGGCCGGACTCGTCCGGCCGCGACGCGTTCCGTACGACCCCGACCGGCGTGGCCGGCTCCCGGTGCTCGGCGAGGATCGCGAGCGCCTTGGGCAACTGCCAGTCCCGGCCCCGGGAGCGGGGGTTGTAGAAGGTGACCACGATGTCCGCCTCGGCCGCCGCGCGCACCCGCCGCTCGATGACCTCCCACGGGGTGTGCAGGTCGGACAGGCTGATGGACACATGGTCGTGCCCCAGCGGGGCGCCGAGGATCGCGGCCGCCGCGAGGGCCGCGGTCACCCCGGGGACCCCGGTCACGTCGATGTCGTCGGAGGCCTCGGCGAGCGCGGGGGAGGCCATGGCGTACACGCCGGCGTCCCCGCTGCCGATGAGCGCGACCGCCTGGCCCCTGCGGGCCTCCTCGACGGCCGTGCGCGCCCGTTCCTCCTCGGCCCCCAGGCCGGACTCCAGGACCCGGGTCCCGGGCCGCAGCAGATCGCGGATCTGGTCGACGTACTGGTCGAGCCCGACCAGCACCGAGGCCCGCTGGAGCTCGGCCTTCGCGCGGGGGGTGAGGAGGTCCCGGGCGCCGGGGCCCAGTCCGACGACCGCGAGCCGGCCGCGCGCGGGACGCCGTACGACCGCGCAGGTCGCCATGGCGGGGGAGGCCGCGGACTTGCGCTTGGGGACGAGGAGTTCACCGCCGCCGAGCAGTGCGGCGGCCTCCGCGACCGACGGCGTGCCCACGGCGGCCAGCGGCGCGTCCGACGGGTTGGGCACCTCGACGGCGGCCAGCTCCTCGGCGGTGTGGGTCACCAGGGGCACGCCGAGCCGCCCGGCCGCGGCGACGATCCCCGGCTCCTCGGCCTTGGCGTCCACGGTGGCCAGCGCGGCGACACTGCGGGGAGACAGCCCGGCCTCCCGCAGCGACCCCTCGATCAGCTCCAGCACCTCCTCGGCGGGCGCGCCCTTGGAGGCGCCCACCCCGACCACGAGCGTGGGCGGACGCAGCACGACCTCCTGCCCGGAGAGCTCGACGAGCCGGTCCGTGACCCGGATCCCGTACGCCCCCTCCGGGGCGACCGGCAGCGCAGGCAGCGGCCAGCCCGACTCGTTGTGCAGGGCGACGGGTTCCCCGTCCAGCAGGGCCCGCGACACGGCCGCCACCGCGCCCTCCACCGGCAGCCCGAGCGTGTCCAGCCCCGGCACCCCCACCGCGTCGGTCGCCGTCGTCACCACGGGCTCGGCGCCGAGCAACTCACCGACCTCACGGGCGAGTTCATTGGCACCGCCGCCGTGCCCGCCGACCAGGGAGACGGCGAACCGGCCGCCCTCGTCGACGCACACCACACCCGGGTCGGACGCCTTGTCACCGAGCAGCGGCGCGACCAGGCGGACGACCGCTCCCGTGGCCAGGAAGCACACGAGCTGCTCGCACTCCGCGAACGCCCGCCGTACGGCGTCCCCCACGGGTCCGTCGTACACGCGCGTGCGGTCCGGCCAGGCCGCGGCCAGCCGGTCACGTGCCGCCGCCCCCGCCGCGGTGGCGGAAATAAGGCCGATCACTGAGCAACTCCCTCTCGGTACACGGGGTTTCTGACGCCCCACAGCAGGAAAACCGGGTTGGTCGCCGCGAGCCGGGTCACGTCCCCGGGCAGCGGCGCCAGCCGGGACGACTGGAGCAGTACGCCGTCGCAGTCCAGCCCGGCCTCGGTGAGGGCCGCGCGTACGGCCGGCACCCGGTCCAGCGCGGCCATCGCCACGACCACGCTCCGCCGGGCCCGGCGGGCACAGGCGGCGACGATGCCGGGCAGTTCGCGCCCGCCGCCACCGACGAACACGGCGTCGGGATCGTCCAGTCCGTCGAGCGCGTCCGGCGCGGACCCGTGCACGACCTGTACGTCGACCCCGTGCGCGGCCGCGTTGGCACGGATCCGCTCGACTCCGTCCGCGGCCTTCTCCACCGCGACGACGGCGGCACCGAGCCGCGCACACTCCACGGCCACGGACCCTGACCCCGCACCGACGTCCCAGACCAGGTCCCCGAGCCGCGGCCCGAGCCGAGCGAGCGCGAGCGCCCGCACCTCGAACTTGGTGATCATCGAGTCGCGGTGCGCGAACTCGCCTTCTTCCAGGGCCCATCGGGAGGGGGCCGGGGGAGGCCCGGCGACGGTACGTACGGCTCCGAGCATCCGTGACTCATCGAGACAGAGAACGACATTCACGGCGGAACCCCAATCCCGAGCGGCGGCTTCGGCAGGGGTGACCCGTTCGACACGCTCGTCACCGGTGCCGAGGGCAGAGGCAACGAGGAGTACGCATTCAAGGGGCGCGGGGAACTGCGCGACCAGCCCCGACGGCGCCGCACCCGCCCGACGACCTCCCTCGGCACCCCCCGCCGCGAGCGCAGCTCCCAGCTCCGCAGGCCCGGCCCCGGGCCCGGTCAGCACCGCCACCTTGGGACGAGCCCGGCACACGTTCACCGCCGTCCGCAGATCCCGCCCGTGCGCGCTGACCACCACCGCGTCGTCCCACGGCACCCCCACCCGGGCGAACGCGGCGGCCACGGAGGACACCCCGGGACGGACGTCCAGCGCGGCCGGACCGAACCGCTCCGCCAGCACCCGCACGATCCCGAAGAACCCGGGGTCGCCGGAGGCCAGCACGACGACCCGGCTGCCCTTGTCGAGATGCCGCTCGATGACGTCCAGCGCCGGTGCCAGCGGCCCCAGCACGACCCGCTCGGCGCCCGCGGGCACCGCCGCGGCGTCCAGGTGCCGCCGCCCGCCGACGACCAGCTCGGCCCCGGCCAGGGACTCCGCGGGCGCCGCCCCCGTCCCCGTACCCACGACCGTGATCACGTGCCGGCGCCCTTCGCCGCCCGCAGTGCCCGCCGGGCCTCCGGGTCCGCCTTGCGGTACCCGTGGAAGTGGCCGGGGTGGTAGAGGTGCGAGCGGGTGCCCTCGGCGTCCAGCGCCGGGCCGACCAGGAACAGCGTGTGCTTCCACAGCTTGTGCTCCTTGACGGTCTCCTCCAGCGTCCCGATCGTGCAGCGCACGACCAGTTCCTCCGGCCAGGTCGCCTGGTAGGCGACCACGACCGGCGTGGACGTCGGATAGCCGCCCTCCAGCAGCTCCCGCACCAACTGCCCGCTGCGCGCCGCCGACAGGAAGACCGCCATGGTGGTGCCGTGCTTGGCGAACTCCCGCACCTCCTCGCCGGGCGGCATCGGCGTCTTGCCACCGCCGAGCCGGGTGAGCACCACGGACTGCGCGACCTCGGGGATGGTCAGCTCGCGCTGTGCGAGCGCGGCGACCGCCGAGAAGGCGGAGACCCCGGGCACGACCTCGGTGGCGATGCCGATCCGGGCGCACCGGTCGAGCTGCTCCTGCGTACCGCCCCACAGGGCGGGGTCCCCGGAGTGGATGCGGGCCACCCGGAGCCCCTCCTCGCGGGCCCGCTCGTACACGGCGACCACGTCCTCCAGCGACATCGTCGCCGAGTCGAGGATCTCCGCGCCCTCGCGCGCGTGCTCGAGGACCTCCGCCTGCACCAGGCTCGCGGCCCAGATCACGACGTCGGCCTCGGCGATGGCGCACGCGGCCCGGAACGTCAGCAGATCGGCGGCGCCGGGGCCGGCACCGACGAAGGTCACCTTGCCGGTGGGGGCATCGGCCATGGAAATCGGTCCTCTCATCACAAAAACGCAGGAAAAGGTCTTACGGTCGCGGTCGGCGCGGTGGCCGGATGTGCGCGAACGGGGGGTGATCGGATACCAAGGCCCTATGGCGGTCTTCGTCGCGCTCGGCGCGTTCCTGATGACGCTGGCCGGCGGCTGGACGGCACAGCGGGTGACCGACCGCCGCCATCTGGTCCTCGGCCTGGCCGGCGGACTGATGCTCGGCGTGGTCGGTCTGGACCTGCTGCCGGAGGCGCTGCACGCGGCCGGCGACGAGGTCTTCGGCGTGCCCGCCGCGCTGCTCCTGTTCGTGGCCGGCTTCCTGCTGGCCCATCTGGTGGAACGCCTGCTGGCCGCCCGCCAGGCCGCGCACGGCGCCGAGGAGCACGACGGGCGGGTGCCCGAGGTCGGCCTCACGGCGGCGGCCGCGATGGTCGGCCACAGCGCCATGGACGGCGTGGCCATCGGCGCTGCCTTCCAGGTGGGCGGCGGCATGGGCACGGCCGTCGCGCTCGCCGTCGTGGCGCACGACTTCGCGGACGGCTTCAACACGTACACGATCACGAGCCTGTACGGGAACGCCCGACGCAGAGCGCTGACCATGCTCTTCGCGGATGCGGCGGCCCCGGTGCTGGGCGCGGCCTCGACGTCGTTCGTGACCATCCCGGAGGGCCTGCTCGGCGGCTATCTCGGCCTCTTCGGCGGCGCGCTCCTGTATCTCGCGGCGGCCGAGATCCTCCCCGAGGCGCACCACGAACACCCCGCCCGCTCGACCCTGCTGTGCACGGTCGCGGGCGTCGGCTTCATCTGGCTGGTGGTGGGGCTGGCCGGCTGACCCGGCCGCCGCTCCTCTGACGGGCCTCACAACTTGCCGCCCCGGGTGCCGTCCCGCCGTGCGGGCGCGATCAGGGTGGAGAGGTACGGCAGGGGAACCCCGTCGAGCTCGGCGGCCGACCGGATGGACTCGCCCTCAAGACCCAGCGCGGATCCCCACACGGCGTCCTCGATCCGCCCGGTCTCCCGGAGCGCCTCGGCCACCTCGGCGGCCTGCCGCCCGAACTTGTACGCCACGACCGTCCCGGGCCCGGCGAGCGCG
This sequence comes from Streptomyces sp. NRRL B-24085, assembly GCF_001282115.1. GTDB lineage: Bacteria > Actinomycetota > Actinomycetes > Streptomycetales > Streptomycetaceae > Streptomyces. Next base: position 7,881 of record NZ_LJBR01000342.1, read on the forward strand.
TCCTTGAGCACGGCCGAACCGGCCGTCACGGGCACGAGGGTGAGCGGTTCGGTGCCCTCGGTCAGCACGGCCCCGGAACGCGCCGCGAGGTCCTGCATGGCGGTGATGCCGGGCACGGTCTCGACGACGACCCCCGGCACGAGCGCGCCGATGGTGTGGGCGAGATAGGTGAACGTGGAGTAGACGTTGGGATCGCCGATGGTCGCGAAGGCGACGGACGCGTGCGCGGCGAGCAACTGCGCCACCCGCTCCCCGGCCGCGTCCCACGCGGCCTCGCGCCGGCCGTGGTCGGTGCGCTCGTTGAGGGCGAAGACGACCCGTACGACCTTCTCCTGCGGCACGTAGTGCAGCACGGTCGCCTCGGCCCGCCCTTGTTCCCCGGTGTCCATGACCGGCACCACGACCACGTCGGCGGCGCGCAGGGCGTTGACCCCCTTGACGGTCACCAGCTCAGGATCCCCGGGCCCGACCCCGACCCCGATCAACCTGCTGCTGCTCATGACGTCCGGCACCTCTCCACGAACCGACGGGCGACACCGGGCTCGGACGCCCAGTGCGTGTGCAGATAACTCGCGTGCACACCACGCTGTACAAAACCCTCCAGCCGCCGCCGGGGCACCCGCACACCCCAGGCCGCCGCGTCCCCCGCCCCCGGCTCCACCACGGTCCGGTGGAACTCGTGCCCGCGCATCCGCGTGCCGGCGACGGCCAGCGAACTGTCGCTGACGGCCACGGCGTCCCGGTACCCGAGCGTGAGCTTCCCCGTCATCCGCGCCGACGCGTCGAGCACCCCGCACATGGGCTGCCCGTCCAGTTCCCGGCACAGGTACAGCAGTCCGGCACACTCGGCGGCGACGGGAGCGCCGGTCTCCGCGAGGGCCGAAACGGCCTTGCGCAGCGGTTCGTTGGCGGACAGGTCGGCGGCGTAGACCTCGGGGAACCCGCCCCCGACGACCAACCCGCTCGTCCCGTCCGGCAGTTGCTCGTCGCGCAGGGGGTCGAAGACGACGACCTCGGCACCGGCCGCGGTGAGCAGCTCGGAGTGCTCGGCGTAGGAGAAGGTGAAGGCGGGACCGCCGGCGACAGCGATGACCGGCGGATGCGGCTGAGTGGGGGCTGGTCGCGCAGTTCCCCGCGCCCCTGGGTGGGTGACCTGCCCCGAATCCATCCGCTCCGGCGTTCGCGCCAATTCAGCCCCTCCGGCGTTTGAGGAGCGGGGGCCCGGGGGCAGCGCCCCCGGGAGCGGGGTCGAAGGGGCGGCAGCCCCTGG
>NZ_LJBR01000343.1 GCF_001282115.1 Streptomyces sp. NRRL B-24085
CTCCCCGTCCCGCGCCTTGCCGCCCCCGCCGCCCTGCTTCGGCTGGGACTCCTTCGGTACGTACATTCCCTTGCTCATAGTGCTGCCCATTTTCGCACTAGGAAGGGGTGTCAAGACCAGTGCTTATCCGGCGCGGGCGCAGGCTCCGGGACCGACGCTAGTCGCCCAGCCCCGCGATCACCGTCTCCGCCTGCTGGAGGGCCCGGTCGTCGGCCTCCAGGTCCGGCGTGATCCCCCGGCCGTCGACCCCTCGCCCCGACGGGGTCCGGTAGTGCCCCACGGTCAGCTCGGCCACCGCCCCGTCCGGCAGCCGGCTCGGCATCTGCACCGACCCCTTGCCGAAGGTGCGGGAACCGACGACCACCGCCCGCCCCCGGTCCTGCAGCGCCCCGGTGAGCAGCTCGGCCGCGCTCATCGTCCCGCCGTCGACCAGCGCGACCAGCGCCCTGCCGGTGTCCCCGCCGGGCTCGGCGTGCAGGGCCTGCTGGGTGCCGTCGACGTCGTAGGTCGCGACCAGCCCCCCGTCGAGGAAGGCGGACGCCGTGGTGACGGCCTCGGTGACCAGGCCGCCGGAGTTGCCGCGCAGGTCGAGGATGATCCCGCCGCCGGCCGGAGCGTCCCGGACGGCGTTCCGGACCTCGTCGCCGACACCCTTGGTGAACGAGTCGATCCTGATGACGGTGACCCCGTCGGAGAGTTCCCGGACGGCGACCGAGTCCGTGGACAGCCGGGCCCGCCGGACGGTCTGCGTCCACGCGTGCGTGCCGCGTTCCAGGCCGAGCCGGACCGCCGTGCCGGCGGCCGCGTCCGTGGCGTCGCCGCGCAGTAAGGAGACCACCTCGGTGACCGGGTGGCCGTCCACCCGCTCCCCGTCGACGCTGCGCAGCCGGTCGCCCTCGCGGATCCCGGCGGCGGCCGCGGGCGAGTCCGAGCTCACCCTGGTCACCTCGATACGGCCGTCCCGCTCGCGCCGCGCCCACAGGCCGACGCCGGTGTACTGGCCGTCGAGGGCCTCCTCGAACTCCTCGTACTCGCCCCGGGAGTAGACGGCTGCCCAACGGTCACCGCTGCGGCTGACGGCACGCTCGGCGGCCTCCACGGGGGACGCGCCGGCCGCCTTGGCCTCCTGGGCCGCCTCGGCCACGTCCTCGTGGTGACCCGCGGGGGCGGCCGAACGGGCCGTGTCCGAGGAGGACTTCCGGTCGCCGCCGTCGGCCTCGGGGAAGGAGCCGGTCGCCGCGCCGGCCACCAGGACGCTCGCGAACACCAATGTCAGGGCCGCCCCGCGGCGGATGCGGCGGGGCTGACAGAACAGATCTCGGCCCGGCATGCCGGTGAGTCTAGGACAACGCAAGAGGGCCGCACGGTCGGTTGACCGTACGGCCCTCTTGGCATGTGTCACACCTTCAGGTACTTGCGCAGCGCGAAGAACGCGGCCAACGCGGGCATCAGCACGCTCGCGGCGAGGATGAGCGGCAGTTTCGTCAGGACGGCGTCCCAGCCCACGAAGTTGATCAGGTTGAGCTTGGTGGCCAGGGCCATGCCGTGGTCGACGGTGAAGTACCGGCCGACGACGAGGAAGACACAGGCCAGCCCGCCGCCGATCGCGCCGGCGACAGCGGCCTCCATGATGAACGGCGCCTGGATGTAGAAGCCGGACGCGCCCACCAGCCGCATGATCCCGGTCTCCCGCCGACGGCTGAACGCCGAGACCCGCACCGTGTTGACGATCAGCAGCAGGGCGACGATCAGCATGAGCGCCATCACGCCGAGCGCGGCCCTGTTCATCAGGTTCAGCATCGTGAAGAGGTTGTCCAGGATGCCCTTCTGGTCCTGCACGGACTGCACGCCGTCACGGCCGTTGAAGGCGGTCGCGATGACCTGGTACTTCTCCGGGTCCTTCAGCTTGATCCGGTACGACTCCTGCATCTGGTCCGGGGTGAGGGACGCGGCCAGCGGGGAGTCGCCGAACTGCTCCTTGTAGTGCTTGTACGCCTCGTCCTGGGACTCGTGGATGACCGTCTCGACGACCGACATCTTCTTCAGGTCGGAGAGGATGTCCTTCTTCTGGTCGTCGGTCACCGCGCCCTTGGCGCAGTTGGGGTCCGACTCGGCGTCGCTCTTGTTGCAGAGGAAGATCGAGACGTTGACCTTGTCGTACCAGTAGCCCTTCATGGCGCCGACCTGGTCGCTCATCAGGAGCGACCCGCCGAACAGGGCGAGCGACAGGGCGACGGAGACGATGACCGCGAACGTCATCGTCAGGTTGCGACGGAGACCGACACCGATCTCGGAGAGTACGAACTGGGCGCGCATGGCGTCTTCTTCAGGCCTTTCCGGGGACTCTTCGAACGGCGGTCAGTGCTGGTAGCCGTAGACGCCGCGTGCCTGGTCGCGGACGAGGCGGCCCTTCTCCAGCTCGATGACGCGCTTGCGCATCTGGTCCACGATGTTCTGGTCGTGCGTGGCCATGACGACGGTCGTGCCGGTCCGGTTGATCCGGTCCAGCAGCTTCATGATGCCGACGGAGGTCTGCGGGTCGAGGTTGCCGGTGGGCTCGTCGGCGATGAGCAGCTTGGGCCGGTTCACGAAGGCGCGGGCGATGGCCACGCGCTGCTGTTCACCACCGGAGAGCTCACCGGGCATGCGCTCCTCCTTGCCGCCGAGCCCGACGAGGTCGAGCACCTGCGGCACGGACTTGCGGATCTCGCCGCGGGACTTGCCGATGACCTCCTGCGCGAAGGCCACGTTCTCGGCGACCGTCTTGTTGGGCAGGAGCCGGAAGTCCTGGAACACCGTCCCGAGCTGGCGCCGCATCTGCGGCACCTTCCAGTTGGACAGGCGGGCGAGGTCCTTGCCCAGCACGTGCACCTGTCCCTGGCTGCACCGCTCCTCGCGGAGGAGCAGCCGCAGGAAGGTGGACTTCCCGGAGCCGGAGGACCCGACGAGGAACACGAACTCGCCCTTCTCCACTTCCAGGGAGACGTCCCTGAGTGCGGGGCGGGTCTGCTTGGGGTAGACCTTGGATACGTTGTCGAATCGGATCACGGATGCACCACGGTAGGCCGGGGGTAGATGAGCGTGACCATACGCGAACCGGGTGTGCGAGCGCAGGCGCCGGTTCTGGTTGCGTATCGGTTGGGCGGTTTTGTGCCCCCCTGTTGACCCCGGCTCCGGCAGCGCACAGGCGGCCCCCGGAGGAACCTGGCACAGTAGGGAGGGGAACGTTCTCCGGCCCGGGGGCGTTCTCCCTGTGGAACGTATTCGCAAGAAGGGTGACGCGCATGACGTACGACCGCCTGGTGTGCGCAAACTGCGCGGCGCCCGTGAGCGAGGGCCGGTGCCCCGTCTGCCGTGCGAACCGTGAGCGGCTTCAGCAGGAGAACCTCTTCGCGGGGCTGAACCCGATGGCGCTGATCGCCCTGCTCGCCGTCCTGATCGCGGCGGTGGCCCTGCTGGCGCACCAGACCGCCTAGGCGGCGGCCGAGGACATACGAAGGGCCCGGAGCGGAAACGCTCCGGGCCCTTCGTGCGTACCGCACGCACACGTCAGGCGAGTGCGCGGCTACCGGGTGTCACCGTCAGGCGGCAGCGCCACCGCGACCGCCCGCGAGGCGGGGCAGCAGACGGAAGCCGACACCGCCGGCGATCATCGTGGCGGCACCGACGACCAGGAACGCGGTCTGGCCGGCACCGGTCTCGGCGAGCTCCTGGCCGTTGCCCTGGGCCGACGTGTTGGACGTGGTGTCCGTGCCGGTCTCGGTCAGGGCCGAGGAGCCCTCTTCCTGGGTGGAGGTGTTGGAGCCACCGTCGGGGTTGGTGTTGCTGTTGCCACCGCCCCCGGCGTTGCCGTTCCCGTTACCGTTCCCGTTGCCATTCCCGTTGCCGTTCCCATTGCCGTTCCCGTTGCCCGGGTCGGTCGGGTCCTCGGTGGGCTCGGTGGGCTCCTCGGTCGGGTCCGTGGGCTCCTCGGTGACCGGCGGCGTGGTCCCCGGGTCCGTCGGCACCTCGGTGCCGGGGTCCGTGGGGAGCGTGGTGCCCGGGTCGGTCGGGATCTCCGTACCCGGGTCGGTCGGGTCGTCGTCGTCGGTGCTCACGTTCACACCGACACCGCTGTCGCCCACGGTCACACCGAGCTCCAGCGCGGAAGCGGCGCCTGCGGCGGTCAGCGAGGCACCGGCTGCGATCACGGCACCGGCGGCTATGCGCGCGATCCGGATCCGCGTCTTCTTCGTCATGTGGTTGCTACCCCCAGTAGCTCATCGTCAATGAGGCGGCGCTCGGGGCCGTGATCGACGGAGGAAGGTAGCTGTGTGCTGATGTCCCCCGGTTCACATGCGCCCCAGAGATACGCATGCCACGCTTTACCCTTCCGATTTTTCAAAGCATCGTCAAGGCCGTTGCGGGCGCGATGTCCTGGTAAGCGCTCTTTGCCGGGGAAAGCGGTCTGTGAGTGTGATGTAAAACCCAGACATAAAGCAAACTGCCGCCCGTTGGGCGGCAGTTGCGGGCCGACGGTCAAGTCGACAAAGTCACTTCTCCTGCTGCTTGCGCCAGCGAATTCCGGCCTCGATGAAACCGTCGATCTCACCGTTGAACACGGCCTCGGGGTTGCCGACCTCGAAGTCGGTGCGCAGGTCCTTGACCATCTGGTAAGGGTGCAGCACGTACGAACGCATCTGGTTTCCCCAGGAGTTGCCGCCGTCGCCCTTGAGGGCGTCCATCGCGGCCTGCTCCTCCTGGCGGCGCCGCTCCAGCAGCTTGGCCTGGAGGACGTTCATCGCGCTCGCCTTGTTCTGGATCTGCGAGCGTTCGTTCTGGCAGGAGACGACGATGCCGGTGGGGAGGTGGGTCAACCGCACCGCGGAGTCGGTGGTGTTGACGCCCTGGCCACCGGGCCCGGAGGACCGGTACACGTCCACGCGCAGCTCGGACTCGTCGATCTCGATGTGGTCGGTCTGCTCGACCACGGGCAGGACCTCGACACCCGCGAAGGAAGTCTGGCGGCGGCCCTGGTTGTCGAAGGGCGAGATGCGCACGAGCCGGTGGGTGCCCTGCTCGACGGAGAGCGTGCCGTAGGCGTACGGCGCCTGCACGGCGAAGGTGGTCGACTTGATGCCGGCCTCCTCGGCGTACGACGTCTCGTAGACCTCGGTCTTGTAGCCCTTCTGCTCCGCCCAGCGCAGGTACATCCGCTGGAGCTTCTCGGCGAAGTCGGCGGCGTCGACGCCGCCGGCCTCGGCGCGGATGTTGACGAGCGCCTCACGGGAGTCGTACTCGCCGGAGAGGAGGGTCCGCACCTCCATCTCGTCCAGCGCCTTCCTGACGGCGGCGAGCTCGGACTCGGCCTCGGCACGGGTGTCCGGGTCGTCCTCCTCCTCGGCCATCTCGAACAGCACGGAGAGGTCGTCGATGCGGCCGCGCAGCGCGTCCGCCTTCCTGACCTCGGCCTGGAGGTGGGACAGCTTGCTGGTGATCTTCTGCGCCTCGTCCGGGTTGTCCCACAGGGACGGCGCGGCCGCCTGCTCCTCGAGCACGGCGATGTCTGCCCTCAGTTTGTCGAGGTCCAGAACGGCCTCGATCGACTCCATGGTCGAGGAGAGGGACTTGAGCTCTTCGGATACATCGACGACTGCCACGCCCTCCAGCCTAACGGCTGTGGCAACCGACGTCGGTCGTCCCCCGGGCCGCCGCCTCCCTCAGGGGGAGGCGGGCGCCGAGTTCTCCGTGTCCCGCGGTGCGGCTCCCGCGTCGTCGCCCGAGGTGGCCGCCCAGATCCCGGCGCCCGCCGCGGCGACCAGCACCAGCCCCGCGACGCCCACGACCAGCCTGCGCCGCCGCGTGGTGGCCCGGTGCCGCGCCGATCCGGGGCGGGGCGCCCCGGCGGGCCTCGGCACCCGGGCCGTCCCGCGCGCGCCGCCGGCCAGCTCGTCGGGGCCCGGCACCCGCATCGAGGTGTGCGTGTCCCGGTTGGAGTCCGCGGGCTTGGCCCCCGGCACCAGCGGCACCGCGCCGCGCCGCGCCGGCCGTCCGGCCGGCACCGGCTCCCCGGCGGAGTCCGCGGCCGCGTCCTCGGCGTCCTGCTCCTCCTCGTGCTCCGCGTCCGGCTCGTCCACGTCCAGCGGGGGCATCCCGGCCAGCAGGGGCAGCAGCTCCCGCAGCCGTACGCCCATCTCGGAGGCGCGCAGACGGGAGGCCGGCGCCTTGGCCAGGCACTGCACGACGAGCTGCCACAGTTCGTCGGGGATCCCCGGCAGGGGGACCACCGTCTCCGTCACGTGCCGTCGCAGCACCGCCCCGGGGTGCCCGCCGCCGAACGGCGTGAACCCGGCCAGCAGCTCGTAGAGGACCGTCGCGAGGGCGTAGATGTCCACGGAGGCCCGCGGCGGCAGCCCCTCGACGATCTCCGGGGCCAGGTAGTCCGGCGTCCCGATGATCTTCGTGGCGCGGGTCCGGCGCGGCGAGTCGATGAGCTTCGCCACACCGAAGTCCGTCAGCAGGGCGGGGTGCGCGCCGCCGGGACCCAGCGGCCCCTGCATGTCCAGGAGGATGTTCTCCGGCTTCACGTCCCGGTGCACGACCCCCTTGGCGTGCGCGGCGGCCAGCCCGTCCGCGACATCCGCGACGATCGCCACGGCCGCCTCGGGCGCGAGCCGCTTCTCCCGGTCGAGCCGGGTACGCAGATCGGTGCCCCGGACCAGGTCCATGACGAGCGCGAGGTCGTTGCCGTCGACCACGAGGTCGCGTACGGAGACCACGTGGGGGTGCTCCAGGCCGAGCAGGGCCGTGCGCTCCTGGACGAAGCGCCCGACGAGTTCCTGGTCGGACGCGAGATCCTCGCGCAGCAGCTTGACCGCGACGGGCCCCTCGGGTCCCTCGCCCAGCCACACCGTGCCGGCGCTGCCCCGCCCCAGGATCTGGTTGGCGGTGTACCGGCTGCCGATCTTCCGTGCCAAGGCTGCTCCTACAGACGCGTGTTGTCGCTAAAACTACGCGCCGCAGGAGCCAACCTTCACCGCGGAGGCGGAAATCACCCGCCGAGTGTCGACAAATCTCCAGACTTACTGCTGACCTGAGGAGTTTCCGCCCAGGTCGCTGATCCACCCGCTCACGGTGTCGACGATGTCCCCGATCTGCTGCCAGTAGCTCTTGCCGGTGCCGATCCAGTCCTGGAGGGGGCTCAGCTCCCAGATCAGCCAACTCGCCACGAACAGGATGACGAGCGTGAAGAGGCAGCCCTTGAGGCAGCCCAGACCCGGGATCTTCATCGGGTTGGCGCTGCGCTGCCGCGGCTGCCGGGGCTCACGCGCGGGGCGCTCGGGCTGCGGCGGGGGCGCGTAGCGCTGCGGTTGCTGCTGCTGCGGGGCGTACTGCTGGGGCTGCTGCTGCGGCTGACGGCCGTAACCGCCCTGCGGCGGGCGCTGCTGGGGCCGCTGCTGCCGCTGGGGCGGCTGCTGTTGCTGCGGCCTGGCGACCTGCCGCTGGGGGCGGCGGCGCAGCGGGTCCTCGTTCGGGTCGAGGTACTGGACCTGCGTCTGCTCGTTGCGGTCACGGGCCGCGCGGAGCTGGTTCTGCCAGGGGTGCGGGTCCTCGGGGCCGCCGGACTGCTGCCCCTGCTGGCCGTGCTGTCCTTGCTGCCCGTACTGGCCCTGGCCCGGCTGCCCGGGCGGCACCGGCGGCATGACGGCCGTGGGATCGGCCGCGCCGCGGTGCGGGAGCACGGCGGTGGGGTCGGCGGCGCCGACCGGGTTCCCGGGACCGGTGTGCGGCAGGAAGCTGGTCGCCGCGTTCGGGTCGTAGCCGCCCGCGGCGCCGGCGCCGTGCGGCAGCACCTGGGTCGGGTCGGCGGCGCCCGGGGTGTCCGGCACGGCGGCCGGGTCCGGGTCGGGCAGCAGCAGCGCGCCGACGTTGTCCGCCGCGGCGATCTGCGCGGAGTTCGCGTGCACGCCGATGCCCTCGGCGACGACGCGCAGCCCGCGCGCGAGGTTCTCGGCACTCGGGCGCCGCTCGGGGTTCTTGCTCAGACAGCGCTCTATGACCGTCCACAGCGGGTCGGGGACCGTGGAGGGGCGGCGCGGCTCGGCGCTCAGGTGCTGGTGCAGGACCTCCAGGGCGGAACCGCCGGCGAACGGCGGACGGCCGGTGACCAGCTCGTACAGCAGGATGCCGGCGCCGTAGATGTCGACGGCGGAGGTCTGCGGGCGGCCCTCGGCGGACTCGGGCGCGACGTACGCGGGCGTGCCGACGAACTCCTGGGTCCGGGTCAGGCCCGGGGAGTCCGCGAGGCGCGCGATGCCGAAGTCGGTCAGGAGGGGGTGCATCTGGCCGCCGTGCTGCCGCAGCAGCACGTTGGCGGGCTTCAGGTCGCGGTGGACCACGCCGTCGGCGTGGCTGGCGGCGAGCGCGTCGGCGATCTGGGCGGTGATCAGAGCGGCGCCGACCGGGCTGAAGGGGCCGTTCTCGCGCAGGTAGCGGTGCAGGTCGGGACCCTCGACGAGGTCCATGACCAGGGCGAGCAGATCACCCTCGACGACCAGGTCACGCACCCGCACGATGTTCGGATGGGTCAGCCGCAGCAGCACGGAGCGCTCGCGCAGGAACCGCATCACGATGTCCGGATCGCTCGCGAGCTCCTCCTTGAGGACCTTGATCGCGACGGTCTCGCCGGGCTGTCCCGGTACGGCGGCCTCGGCGCCCGCGGTCTCCCGCTGGCGGGCTCGCCACACGGTCCCCGTGGCACCGCGTCCGAGCGGCTCCTCGAGGAAGTACTTGCTGCCTACCGGCCGCACGTCATGCACTCCCTGCTGCTTGCTGTCGTTCCGACCCACTTCCGACCCACTGTAGTGCCGCTCCCGCGGGCACCACGTAAGCGTTGCCAAGCACTTTCCGGAGAAAGACGCTCCGTCCGGGCCTCCTGGTTGCCGGACGTTGACGTGACCGATCTCAAGTGATCGCCGGCGCTGCACTGGTCAGGCACTTTTGGGGGCAGAGCTGACCAATCAAGATCACTTGCCCTCGGGCGACGGGCGCGTTGTCAGTGTCAGGTGCGAGGATGCGTGCAGTACTGGCCGATGTGCTCGTGCGGGGGTGGGGCTGTCCGCGTCCGAGCAGAAGGGACCGCTGACGGCGATGCAGATCCGGCTGACCGTCGTAGACCCGCTGGGCCCGCCCGACCGCACCCGGGGCCGCGCCGCGAGCCGCGACGTGCTGGTCACCGCCCCCGTCGGCACCGCGCTGGCCGCGGTGGCCACCGCGCTCGCCTCGGCGGTCCCCGGGGACGGGGCCGCCTCCCGCGCGGGCGAGGCCGAGCGCGGCGGCGGTCCGGTCGTGCTGTACGCCGACGGCGAGCGGCTGGACGCCCAGCGCGCCACCCTGGGCGAGCCCCCGCTGATCGACGGGGCCGTGCTGTCCCTGGGCGCTCCGGCGGCCCCCGAGCCCCATCCCGAGCTCGACGACGCCCCCACCCAGCTCCACGTGGTCGCCGGCCCCGACGCCGGCGGCGTCCATCTGCTGCACGGCGGCCAGATCCACATCGGCCGCTCCGCCGACGCCGACGTCCCGCTGGACGACCCCGACGTCTCCCGCCTGCACTGCGCGGTCACGGTCGCGCCCGACGGCCGCGTCTCGGTGGCCGACCTCGACTCCACCAACGGCACGACCCTGGACGGCGTCCGCGTGGGCACCCGCCCGGTCCGGTTCCCGCCGGGGGCGCTCCTGAGGATCGGCGAGTCGGTGCTCCGGGTGTCGCCGAGCGGCGGACGACGGCTCGGGACGGAACCGGACGGCGAGGGCCATGTGCGGATCACCTCCGACGCGGCCGGGCCGTGGCCGGGCGACGAGCGGGAGCTCGGGCGCGCGGACGCCGCCCGTGCCGGCCGCTCCGGGCCCACACCGGGCGGAAGCCGGGCACACGGGGGTTCCGCACCGGCAGAGCCGACCGGCGGCGGTCAGGGGCCGGGCGTGCCCGCCGCGCGCCGGGGCTCGGAGTCCGGCGCTGCCCGGGACCGCGGGACGGCAGGACCGCACGAGGACGACAGGAGTGCGTCCGGCCCGGTCACCGGACAGGCCGCGGCCTCGCCACGCGCGCGGGGCCGGGTGTCGGCGAAGGCCGCGTCCGCCCCGGCCGAGGGCTCGGCACGCGCGCGGGACGGCCGTGACAGCGGCGACGCCTCACCCCGCCCGCCCGCCGACGGCACCCATCACGCCTACGGCTCCGCGAGCTGGGGTGCGTCGGGCGGTCCCGGGGAGACGGGCGCGCAGGGCCACGGCCCCTCCGAGCCGCCGGTCGTCGTACCGGGTCAGGGCGGCGCGCCCCGGATCGAGCACCGGGACGACTCCCGTGCCGGACGCCCGGACACCGGTGCCTCCGGTGCTTCCGGTGCTTCCGGTGCCTCCGGTGCCTCCGGTGCCTCCGGTGGGGACACTCACGGCGGCCGGTCCGGCCTCGGCTCCTTCGAGGTGACGCGCACGACCGCCGTCCCCTCACCTCCCCCGGCCGTCCACGACGACTCCTCCCCTTCCTCGGCGTTCTCCGCGGCCGACGCCCCGGACGCCCCCGCGGCCGGCCGCCGCAAGGGCACTCCTCTGCGCGGGACCGACGTACCGCACGGCGTGCGGCGGCGCGGCGGGCTCTCCGCTTGGGCCCGGCGGCTGGCCGGGGGACGGGGCGAGCAGGAGCCGTCCGGGCAGGACGAGGCGTACGACGGCACGGCCGCGCCCGTCACCCCGGTGCCGTCGGCCGCCGCGCCCCAGGTGCCCGAGGCCTGGCCCGACCCGGCCGCCCTGCTGCTCACGGCGCTGGGCCCCGGCGCGCGCCTGTGGGAGCGCGGGCCCGGCCATCCGGAGGCCCTCACCGTGCGGCTCGGCACCGCCGACCGGGCGGCCCCCGACGGCTCGGGACTGCTGCCGGCGGTTCCGGTCACCGCGGACCTGCGCGAGGCGGGTGCGCTCGGGCTGGCCGGTCCGCGCGCGCGGCTCGCCGGGCTGGCCCGCGCGGTGGTGGCCCAGCTCGCCGCCCTGCACGCGCCGGAGACCCTGGAGATCGTCCTGATCAGCACGGACCGGTCCCGGCCCGCCCAGGAGCGGGTCGCCGAGTGGTCCTGGCTCGGCTGGCTCCCCCATGTCCGCCCGGGACACGGCCAGGACTGCCGTCTCCTCCTCGCCCACGACCGCGAACAGGCCGCCGCCCGCGCCGACGAACTCCTGCGGCGCCTGGACGACCACCTGACC
>NZ_LJBR01000344.1 GCF_001282115.1 Streptomyces sp. NRRL B-24085
TCGCACGGCGTGCCCGGCTACCCGGGGCGCGCGATGTTCCGGCCCGGCGCGAACAACGAGTACGTCACCCGGCTCGGCAGACAGCTCGTGAAGAAAGGGTTCGGCAAGTACTACACGACCGGGCCGGGGCCGCGCTGGGGCGAGCCGGACCGACGCGGTGTCGAGGCCTTCCAGCGCGCCCAGGGCTGGCGGGGCGGCGCGGCGGACGGCTATCCGGGGCCGGAGACCTGGCGGCGGCTCTTCTCGTAACCACCTGTGGTGACATCTGGCGCGGAGGCTGGAGACACGCATGAGTACGACCACTTCACCCACACCGGAGTCCGAGGGCCACGCACGCCCCGCCCGGCTCATCCAGAACGAGGCGACCACCGAGATCCCGGTCCATCTGCTCTTCCGTGACGACCCGGACCCGGTGTCGGTGCCGCTGAAGCCCGCGGTGGTGGCCCGCCGGCAGGGCACCGGGGAACAGCCCCGGCTGCGCAGGCCCGGCCAGGCCGTCCCGCGACCCGCCCCCGATGTCGACCCCGAACTGGCCGAGCGCCCCGCGCGGGTGCTGCCGGGCTCGGTGGGAGTCCTCGCCGGCGCCTGCGGACTGGCCGGCTGCGCGGTCACCTCGTGGTGGGCCGGGGTGCTGCCGCGGCTCGCCCTGGAGGCGTTCAGGGTCCCGGCGTTCGCGGGCGCGGCCCTGGGTCCGGCGCAGTGGGGGGCGTACGCCGGGGCCGGCGCCCTCGGGCTGTTCGGCTTCGGCGGACTGGCCCGCGGCCGGACCGGGCGGGCCTGGGTGCTCGGTCTGTTCGGCCGCTACCGGGGGACCGTCCGGCGCACCGGACTGATGTGGGTCAACCCGCTGCTGCTGCGCCGCCGGGTCGACGTACGGCTGCGGCACTGGCGTGGCGAGCCGATGGCGGCGGCCGACGCGAGCGGGGTCGCGCTGCGGGTCGTCGTCCTCGTGGTGTGGCGGGTGCGTGACACCGCGCGGGCCACGCTCGGCGTCGACGACCACGAGACGTATCTGCGCGAGTGCGTCGAGGCCGCGCTCGCCCGGGTCCCGGTGGAGGTGCCGGGCTCCGGCCGGGGCTCGGCCGACGCGGCGGGGGAGGCGCTGACCCGGCTGGTGGCCGCGGAGACCGCGCCCGTCGGCGTCGAGGTGTTCTCGGTGCAGCCGCTGCGGGTGGAGTACGCCCCCGAGGTCGCCGCCGCGATGCACCGGCGCCGGATCGCCGCGCTGGACGCCCAGCAGCGGGCCACCGTGCTGACCTCGGTGGTGGACTCGGTGGAGGACACGGTGACCCGGCTGACCATGCGGGGCCTGGTGGAGCTGGACGACTACGAACGCAAGGCGCTGGTGAAGGACTTGACGGTGGCGTTCTGCGCGGGGCGTGGAGAACAAGGGCCGTAGTTGGTATGGACATGTTCAACGCTCAGTAATAATCTGGGACTTGGTCTAGACCTGCAAGCTCACTGAACTTCCCCCACGTTCTCCAGGAGCGGCAGCATGCGCAAAAAGACCAAGTGGTACGCCGCGGTGATGGGTCTCGCCACCACCGGAGCCCTCGTGCTCTCGTCCGGCGGCGCCAGCGGCCACGGCTACACCGACCTCCCCATCAGCAGGCAGAAGCTCTGCCAGAACGGCACGGTGGCGAACTGCGGCTCGATCCAGTGGGAGCCGCAGAGCGTCGAGGGCCCGAAGGGCTTCCCGGCCGGCGGGCCCGCCGACGGGCAGATATGCAACGCCGGCCTGAGCCAGTTCAGCCAGCTCAGCGCACCGAGGACACCGTCGGGCTCCGCATGGCCGGCGACGAAGGTGACGGGCGGGCAGAGCTACACGTTCCGCTGGCAGTTCACCGCCATGCACGCGACGACCGACTTCAAGTACTACGTCACCAAGGCGGGCTGGAACCAGAACCACAACCTGGCCCGCTCCGACCTCAACCTCACCCCGTTCCTGACCGTCCCCTACAACGGCCAGCGACCCCCCTCCACCCTCTCGCACAGCGGCACCCTGCCGTCCGGGCTCAGCGGACGGCACGTGATCGTCGCGGTGTGGACGATCGCCGACACGGCGAACGCGTTCTACGCCTGCTCGGACGTCACGTTCTGAGCATCGCTTGAGACAGTCCAGGCTTCCCCCGGGGTAGGTTCCCCCACACGATCACGCGATCACGTGATCGGTGCCTGACCTCGGGGGATCCGTCATGAGCGCCTTCTTCTACGTCATTCCGGTCCTGATCATGGCCGTGGCCCTGTCCGGCGCGTACCTCATGGTGCGGCGCTGGCTGCGGATGCGCAGCGCCTTCAGGAGCGGGCTCACCGCCGAGGCCCGGTGCCTGCGGGTGTACGCCGTGGCGCACGGCGGCGGCGACAGCCGGGTGCGCACGAGTCTGCGCCATGTGTACGAGTTCAGGGCCCGCGACGGCCGGATCGTCCGCTTCGAGGAGGAGGGCGGTCCGGGCACCGTGCTCGAAGGTGACGTCGTCACCGTGCACTACGCCGAGGGCCCGCGCATCGTGGCCACGGCCCGCCCCGGCAGCGGCGGTCACGGCTGCGCCGCCGGCGCGGTGGTGGCCTTCGCCGGGGTGGCCGTCCTGATCTGCGCCGTCTCCATGGCCGCCTTCGCCGCGATGTCCTAGACCTCCACATCTGACGACCCGTCAACTACCGTACACCTCCATGGACTCCAGGAGGCGTACGGTCGCGGAGCTCGTCGGCGCGCGGTGGGGTGACCACCGGCCCGGACTGTGGTTCGAGGGGCGGGAGTTCACCCACCACGAGGTGGCGGCGGGCGCCGCGGCCCGGGCGGCACTCCTCACCGACCTGCTGCCGGGCGCCGGCGCCCACATCGGGGTGCTGCTCGACAACACCCCTGAGTACCCGCTGTGGTTGGGCGCCGCCGCCCTCGCCCGTACCGCCGTCGCCGGCGTCAACCCCACCCGCCGGGGCGCCGAACTGGCCCGCGACATCCTGCACACCGAGTGCCGCCTGCTGATCACCGAGGCCTCCCACCTGCCGTTGCTGCGGGGCCTGGACCTGCCCGCCGTCCGTCTGCTGGTGACCGGCACCGAGGAGTACGACACCCTGCTCGCGCCCTATGCCGGCGCCGAACCGGACGCCTCCCGGGCCGACCCCGAGGACCGGCTGCTCCTCTGCTTCACCTCCGGCTCCACCGGCGCCCCCAAGGCCGCGCTCTGCTCCCAGGGCCGGCTGGCCGCCGCCGGGCACTCCCTGGCGGATCAGTTCCGGCTCGGGCCGGACGGGGTGCACTACGTCTGCATGCCGATGTTCCACGGCAACGCGGTGATCGCCGACTGGGCGCCCGCGCTGGCGACCGGCGCCGGGGTCGCGCTCAGGCGGCGGTTCTCGGCCTCGGGGTTCCTGGCGGACGTGCGCGCGTACCGGGCGACGTACTTCACCTATGTCGGCCGGGCCGTCCAGTACGTCCTCGCCACCGAGCCCCGCGAGGACGACCGGGACAACCCGCTGCGGCTCGGCTTCGGCACCGAGGCGGGGGCCGAGGACGCGGCGACCTTCGAGCGGCGGTTCGGAGTGCGGCTGGTCGAGGGGTACGGGTCCTCCGAGGGCGGCGCGGCGATCCAGTGGGCGCCGGGGACTCCTCGGGGCGCGGTCGGACGGGCGGGGCCCGGGCTCGTCGTACTCGACCAGGAGACGGGCGAGGAGTGTCCGCCCGCGCGCCTCGACGCGGCCGGGCGGCTGCTGAACGGGGACGAGGCGATAGGGGAGCTGGTGAACACCGACCCGAACCCCTTCGAGGGCTACTGGCGCAACCCCGGGGCGGAGGCCGAGCGCCGCCGGGGAGGCTGGTACTGGACCGGCGACCTCTTCTACCGCGACCGTGACGGCTACCTGTACTTCGCCGGCCGCACCGACGACCGGATCCGCGTCGACGGCGAGAACCTGGCCGCCGCGATGATCGAGAACATCCTCGCGCGCTACGAGGGGGCGGCCGCCGTCGCCGTGTACGCAGTGCCGGATCCGGTGACCGGGGACCAGGTGATGGCGACGATCGCCGGAACCTTCGACCCGGTGGCCTTCGCGGACTTCCTCGCGGCCCAGCCCGACCTCGGCACGAAGATGGCGCCCCGGTTCGTGCGGGTGGTCGAGCGGATGCTGGTCACGGCGACGCACAAGATCCAGCGGGCCCGGCTCAGGAAGGAGGGCCTGGGCTGCACGGACCCGGTGTGGTGGCGGCCACCGGGCCGGAAGACCTACCGCAGACTGGCCCCGGAAAACGCCGAAGGGCCCCTCGCTCCCACGAGAGGCCCTTCACCGGTGCGCCGCCAGGGACTCGAACCCCGGACCCGCTGATGCTGCATCTTCTGGGGGGTAACCCCCAGACCCCCAGCCGACTTCTCGGGCCCCAGACCCCCAGCCGACCTCTCGGCCCCGGAAAACGCCGAAGGGCCCCTCGCTCCCACGAGAGGCCCTTCACCGGTGCGCCGCCAGGGACTCGAACCCCGGACCCGCTGATTAAGAGTCAGCTGCTCTAACCAACTGAGCTAGCGG
>NZ_LJBR01000345.1 GCF_001282115.1 Streptomyces sp. NRRL B-24085
CCACCCGCCCGGACACCCCCGCGGGCCGGAACCTCGGCACCCCCTCCGGAAACACCGCCACCAGGTCCAACCCGGGCCGCAGGTCCCCGTGTGCGCAGTCGACGATCTCCGTCATCATCCGGGGGCCCTCGGCCAGGTCGACCACGGCGGCGACGTACGGGGTGCGGTCCCGGAAGGGGGGCAGGTCGTTGCGGTGGACGACGGACCAGGTGTGGAGCGTGGCCCGGCCGGTCGCCGGGTGCCAGGAGACGTCCTCGCTCCAGCAGCGCGGGCAGAACTCGCGGGGGTAGTGGTGCACCTGGGCGCAGGCCCCGCAGTGCCGGAGCAGCAGGACGCCGCGCGCCGCCGCCTCCCAGTAGGTCCGGGTGAAGGCGTCCGTCTCCGGCAGGTCGTACCGCGCGCCCATCAGAACCAGCCCAGTGCCGCGTCGAGCGACCACGTCTGCCAGGACATCGCGAACAGGGCGACGACCGAGATGAGGGCCATCATCGAGTTCTGCCCCTGCTCGGCCCAGTCGTGGATCATCAGGGTGAAGTAGAGGGCGTTCAGGAGCAGGCCGCCGACCAGGGCCAGGGGGGTCAGGAAGCCGAGTACCAGGCCCGCCCCCAGCGCGAGTTCGGCGTAGGCGACGACGTACGCCATGGTCTTCGGGCGGGGTGCGACCACCACGTCGAAGCCGCTGCGGACCGGGGTCCAGCGGTGCTTGGCGGCGATGTCCGCGGCCCAGGTGATGCCGCCGCCCTCGAACCACGTCTTCTTGTCCTTGTGCCGCCAGCTCTCCAGCCACCACAGGCCGAGGCCTATGCGCAGGACGGCCAGCCATTGCGCGCCGGTCAGCCAGATCGTGTCCATGGAATCTGACGGTACGTCAGATGCAGGGGTCCGGGAAGACCCGCGTTCGCGGCGGTAGCCCCTGTGCGGCGACTGTGCGGCGCCCGGGAAGCTGTGGGTCACCGATGAATGGCCACGGATTGTTGGCAATTTTGTCAAACAAACGGCTACGTTCGTTCCCGCCAGCAAGAACCGCCTAGGGAGCCAACCGTGAAGCACAGGGCAGTCAAGCGCAGGAACGTCGTCATCGGCCTCGGTGCGGCGGCCGGGGCCGCGGCCGTCGGAGGCATGGCCCTGAACGCCGGCGCGTCGACCGTCGGCTCCACCACGAGCGGCGACGGCGGCCTCGTCTTCGATCCCGACGCGTACACGAAGCTGACGACCGCGGTCACGGACACCGAGGGCGCCGAGCACTCGGTCACCTACCACTTCTGGAAGGCCGTCACCTACGTCTCCAAGCCGGTCGACGCGGCCTACCAGTCCCTGATCGTCAGCGCCCCGGTCGAGATCGACGGCACCGCGGTCGACGCGAGCGACGCCCCGATCCTGCTCGCCAACTCCGTCGGCGGCTACATGCCGTCCTCCGTTGCGGACGCCACCGTCGTCGGCGCCGGGGGCATGGGCGGCGGCGCCCCGAGCGGTGCCCCGAGCGGCGCTCCCACCGGCAGCGCCTCCGCGAGCGCCTCGGCCGCCCCGAACGCGAACGAGAACACCAACGCCAACGGCGGCGCCACCGCGAGCAACCAGCTCCTCGCGCTGGCCGCCGGGTACGTCGTGATCGAGCCCGGCGCCCGCGGCCGTACCCTCAAGAACTCCGCGGGCGAGTACTACGGCACCGCTCCCGCCGCGATCGTCGACCTCAAGGCGGCCGTGCGGTACATCAGGGCCAACAAGGGCCGCATCCCCGGCGACGTCGAACGGATCGTCTCCGCCGGCACCAGCGCGGGCGGCGCCCTGTCCGCACTGCTCGGCGCCTCCGGCGACAGCCCGGCCTACGACAGGTACCTGGAGGAGATCGGCGCCGCCGACGCCTCCGACGCGATCTTCGCGACCGGCGCCTGGTGCCCGATCACCGACCTGGAGCACGCCGACGGCGCCTACGAGTGGTGCTGGGGCGGCAACGCGCTGAGCTCCGGCGAGCAGGCCGACCGGACGGTGTCCAAGGAGCTGCGGTCGCAGTTCGCCGAGTACCAGGCGAAGCTCAGGCTGCGCGGCCTGAACGGCTTCGGCACCCTGACCGCCCGCAACTACGACGAGTACCTCGTCAAGCAGTACCTGGAGCCCTCGGCGACCACCTACCTCGCCGCCCTGTCGGACTCCGCCCGCGAGAGCTACCTCGCCGCCAACTCCTTCATCACCTGGTCCGGCGGCCGGGCCACCTTCACCTGGGCGGACTTCCTCAGCCACGTGGGCGCCCGCAAGAAGGACGCCCCGGCCTTCGACGCCTTCGACCTGTCGGCCGGCGAGAACAACGAGTTCGGCGCGGGCACGACCGTCAGTCGGCACTTCACGGCGTACGGCGCGAAGAACGACACCACGGGCCTGGCCGGCAGGCGGGTCGCGAGCGACATCCCCGAGAAGCTGAACCTGATGAACCCGATGTACTTCCTGGAGCGCGGGAACGAGGGCCGTTCCAAGCACTGGTGGATCCGCCTCGGCACCAAGGACTCGGACACCTCGCTGACGGTCTCCGCGAACCTCGCCGCCGCCGCGGCCGGCCTCGGCGACGACGTGAACCACCTCTACTACTGGGACCAGGGCCACGGCGCCAACACCGACCCGGGCGACTTCATCACCTGGATCGCGGACGTCACCGGCCACAAGAAGGCCAGGAAGAGGTAACCGGGTACCACCCGCCCCCCGACCGCGGCCCCGGTTTCCCGTCAGTCTCCGGCCGCCGCACACCACGGCGTCGAGTCCCGCTCCGGCGGGCCCGGCGCCGTGGTCTTTGCCGTACCCGCACAACCAGGTGACCTACGCCACAGGCCCCACCCTCCTCTCCTACAGGCGTGATCGATCCGCAACCAATTCCCGTCTTGACCGAGACCCATCAACGCGCTGTCTGATTACGCTCGCGCTCATGGCCGACTCCACACCCGCAGCGCGCTCCGAGCAGCCCGACCGTCCCGTGTATGTCGTCGGCGGCGGCCCGGCCGGGCTCTCCGTCGCGTACGCGCTCCGGGCCCGGGGTGTCCGCGCGGTCGTCCTGGAGAAGTCCGAGCAGGTCGGCGCGTCCTGGCGGCGCCACTACGACCGGCTGCACCTGCACACCACCCGCCGTCTGTCGGCCCTGCCCGGCCTGCCGATGCCCCGCCGCTTCGGCCGCTGGGTCTCGCGCGACGACGTGGTGCGCTACCTGGAGAAGTACGCCGAGTTCCACGAACTGGAGACCGTCACCGGCGTCGAGGTCTCCCGCGTCGAGCGCACCCCCGACGGCGCCGGCTGGCTGCTGCACGCCACCGGCGGCCGCGAACTGACCGGCGCCGCGGTGGTCGTGGCCACCGGCTGGAACCACACCCCGCTGCTGCCCGACTGGCCGGGCCGCGAGGAGTTCAAGGGCGAGCTCCTGCACGCCGGCGAGTACCGCAACCCGGCGCCCTACGCCGGCCGGGACGTCCTGGTCGTCGGCGTCGGCAACACCGGCGCCGAGATCGCCGTGGACCTGGCCGAGGGCGGCGCCTCGCGGGTGCGGCTGTCGGTGCGCACCGTCCCGCACATCGTCCGCCGCTCCACGGCCGGCTGGGCCGCCCAGTACACGGGCGTACTCGTACGACGCCTGCCGGTCGGCCTGGTGGACCGGCTGGCCCGGCCCCTGGCCAGGCTGAGCGTGCCCGACCTCTCGGCGCACGGCCTGCCCCGCCCCGACACCGGCCTCTACAGCCGGGTCAAGGAGGGCGCCATCCCGGTCCAGGACGTCGGCCTCATCGACGCGGTCCGCACGGGCCGGGTGGAGGTGGTGGCCGCCGTCGAGGGCTTCGAGGACGGCGAGGTGCTCCTCACGGACGGCACCCGGATCGCCCCGGACGCGGTGATCGCGGCCACCGGGTACACCCGTGCCCTGGACGGCCTGGTCGGCCACCTCGGCGTCCTGGACCCGCACGGCCATCCGGTCGTCAATGGCGCGCGGGCTCCCGAGCAGGCCCCGGGCCTCTATTTCACGGGCTATGTCACTCCGATCAGCGGGACGTTCCGCGAGGTCGCGATCGACGCGGAGAAGATCGCGAAGGCCGTGGTGAAGCACGGAGCGGGCCGCCTCTCGCGGCTCCCCGTCTGACGCGCGGGACCCCAACTCTCCTCCGGACGACCCCCGTTGCCCGAGTGCCGGATGTGACGGGAGCGTTGTCGTGTGCGGTCGTACGGGGCCAGAATGTGAACACTTCTCATGTTCTAGCTCCACACTCTCTCCACTACGGAGGACGCACGTGGCACGCGAAAGACAGCTCCCCCCGCTCCCCCGGCTCTCCCGCCGCTCCCTGCTCGGCGGTGCCGCCGCCGCGGCCGGGGCCGCCACCCTCACCGGCACCGCCGCAGCCCCCGCCTCCGCTGCCACCCGTGACGTGGACGTCGCGATCGTCGGCGCCGGTCTCGCCGGGCTCACCGCGGCCCGTGACCTGGTGGCGGGCGGGACGACGGTCGCCGTCCTGGCGGCCCG
>NZ_LJBR01000346.1 GCF_001282115.1 Streptomyces sp. NRRL B-24085
GGGGCAAGGGGGCAAGGGGGCATGCGGGATGCCCCCTTGCGTCATCCGTCCGCGCGCCGCTCCGGTGCGGTGAGGTCGACGGGGAAGTCGCCGTTGCCGCAGACGACATGACAGGCGACCACGTGCTCGTTCGCCCTCAGCTCTTCCTCTGCGACTGGGTGGCGGTGCGGGAGTGCTCGACATCGAGGGAGGGGAACACGTCAGACCGCGTCCGAAGCGCTCGCGCTTCAGGTTGGCCCGGTAGCCGGCCAGGACCCGTCCTCTTTCCAGCGTCTTGGTGCGGCGCAGGCATGAGGACGGGGCCAGGTGTATGGCTTCGCCGCGGCCGACGACGTCGGGGGTGCGTCCGTGGTGCTGGTGGTGATCCCGCATCGCCCGGCCGATACGGTCGTACGGGCGATGGCGGACCGCCGGCGGCCTGTCGTCGGGCCCGCGCCGGCGGTCCGCCGCCGTTGTCGGCTGTCAGAACCAGTCGGTGCAGACGACCGTGTCGCTGTCGCCGGGGCTGCCGCAGGCACGCATCACCACGTTGTGGTCGTTCCACTCGGTAGTGAACACGTCCGAGCCGCTGGTGATCCTGGTGAAGCCGAGCTGGTCCCAGGACTGCCCGCCGGTGATGCTTCGGTCGACCCACACCTCGTCGCCGGGTGCTCCGCCGGTGACCCGTCCCCAGGCGCACTCGGTGGTGTCGCTGTAGCGCAGTTCGATCAGTCGGCCCGCGATCGACACCGAGCGCGGCGAGCGGGCGCCCGCTCCGTTCGGGGCTCCGCCGTCGGTGCAGCCCGCCGTGGCGGTGCCTCCGCCCAGTGCGCCGCCGGCGCAGTCGGGAACCCCCGGCAGCACGGCGGGACCCTTGAGATAGATGTTGGTGATCCAGCCGTCGTAGTCGGGCAGGTAGGACCAGACCGTGTTGACGAAGCCCTCCGCGTTGACGACGTCGCCGTGCTGCTGGCACGAGACGCGCACCGACGTCTCGCCGCCGATCGTCTGCCGGACGGCGGAGGTGAGTGTGGGCTGCGAGCGCACGTTCACCCCGTCGCCCCAGGTGGTGAACCGCCCGCCGGTGTCGCCGCCGCCGACGGGGCCTCCGCTGAGGCAGTCCGGCACTCCCGGCAGCGCGGCGGGCCCGCGCACGTAGATGTTGGTGATCCAGGCGTCGTATCCGGGCAGGTACGACCACAGGTCGTTGGTGATCCCCTCGGCGGTGATCGACTCACCGCGCGTCTGGCAGGAGATCTTCACCTGGGTGGGGCCCGGGAAGGTGTGCTGCACCGTTGATCCGCGGCGCGGTTCGTTCCCCACCCGGACCCACTCGCCCCACGTACTGAAGAGCTGGCCGGGAAGGCCGGAGTTGTCCGGTGAAGCCGAGTCTGATCCCTCGCCCGGCCGGATCGCCCCGACGTAGATGCTGCTGGAATGCGAGCTGAAGTCGGCCACCTGGAGGGGGTGTTGGGACTCCGCCGCCTCCACGATCTTCCCGTCGCCGAGATAGATCGCAGTGTGCGTGGTGCTCTGCCAGTAGAACCGGGTGCGCTGCCAGAACAGCACGTCCCCGGGCTTGAGATGGGCCGTTCCGTCGCTGCCCGCGAAGCGGACAGGCCAGTAGCGGTCGAAGACGTCGGACGTCGTTCCGGGCCCGAGGATGTCCCGGCCGGTGGCCACCGACCATGCCCAGCGGGTCAGCCCCGAGCAGTCGAAGCCGACGACATTGCCGTCGTTCCACGCCTCGTCGCCGCCGCCGTCCGGGGTGCCGTGCGTCTTGCCGGGCACAGGTCCGTGCCCGCCTCCCCAGGAGTACATGGTGCCGGCCGCCACCTCGTCGCAGGCGGCCTTCACAGCGAGTGCCCCCTGAACGCTGGTCTCCCCGTACGCCCTGCAGTCGCCTGCCGCGTGTGCGGGTGCCGCCGGCACGAGCGCCAGACCGAAAACCAGGAGCGCGGAAGCCAGCAGGGGCCGAAGCAGTCCCGACCAGGTCGGCCCCGCGCGCAGCTGTCTGTTCATCGTTTCCCCCTCCGGCGGCAGGTCCGCCGCTGGACGTGCGGAGCCGTTTCCGCTCCGCTGATCATCGAGAGGCTAGCTGATTACCGGGACATGCCAATCCCGGCGCTGCGTGCCCGTGACTACGCGGGTGAGGCAGCCGAGGATCTGCCCGAACTGCCGCTTGTCGTAGTCGATCCAGCCCGACGGGTCGCCGAAGAACATGAACTCCGTCTCGGCGTGGTCCAGGTGATCGGCGTCAGGTTCTCCCCGCAGAGATGATGTCGCGGCGTCCGGGATGCCGCGGCTGATCTGCCAGCGGGTCAGGCGAGTGCGGCCGGCCGTGAGCTGGTAGGTGTGCAGGCCAGCCAGGCGTGCTTCCATCAGGACGACACGGACCAGGCCGCGGTCGCCGTGGTGCTCGGTCGGCGGCCGAGCAGTTGGACCAGTTGTTCGCCAGGGTCAACTCGCAGTTGCCGAGGGTTGCTTGGCGCCAGTCCGCTGCGGCGCGAATCCGGCCGATCTGTTGGCCGACGGTCCCGCGTTTGTCGTCGGTGAACTCCTGCCCGCGCAGCTGCGGGACCAGATGGCCGAGGGTGGCCACGAAGCCGTGGCAGGAGCCGACCAGGTCGAGGTATTCGATGGTGTGCTCGATTGCGCTGACGGCCGGGGTGCGTTCCCGGATCCGGTCCTGGGTCCTGGGGCCCGGGTCCCGGCGGGGTTGACTGGGTGAGGTGGACGAGAATCCGGGTGGTGTGGTCCCGCATGGCCGTCCGAGCGACGGCCGGGCGGCGCAGCAGGTCGGTGGTCACCTGCTGCGCGACGTCTCGTCCTTGGTCAGCTCTGTGATGACCCGGACCTTTTCGGTCGGGGTGACATGCTCGGTAACTGCCGGCCGCTTGAGCAGGTCGGTGGCGACCTGGGCGGCGCCCTCGTCGTCCCGGGTCAGGTCGGCGACGGCCTGGGCCTTCTCGTCCATCGTGACCGGTCGGTCGACTCGCTGGCCGACGACGCGCTTCGCGCCGTCCGCCACCACTGCCTCACTCCGGTGCGCGGGTTGACCGGCCCGTCCTCGATCACGGCCCACCGCTCGTCCTCGTCCGCGACCGAGGCGAGGATGCGGTGAACGGACACGCTGTCCTTGAGGCGCCCCCGGGCCGGCGGTTGGCGGTGTGGCGCAGTCCTCCACCGTCCGGCGTTCGACGCCGCTGTCGTCCGCAACATCGGCAACGACTCCGTCACGGTGAACGGGTCTCCGTGCCGTCCGGCATCGCCCCGCCCACCGACTTCATCGGCTCATCCGCAACGCCAGGTACCTGCACGATCTTCGGAAGTGACACAACTATGACTCGAAGTCAGCTGCCGACCAGGCCCCATGCATCGAGCCCGCCGTAGATATGAGCCCTCAGGCAGTGGGGGGCGCTGAAACCTGAGGCTTCGCCGCGGTAGATGGCGACGAGTGAGTCCCTGCCCCGCCACCAGGTGTCAGCGAGCCCCTGGACTTCGGGTACCGGCTCGAATCCATCGAGGTTCAGGTCCTCGACGGCGCTGCCTTTGATCTTCGTGATGTTCTTGGCCCAGTAGCTCGCGTGGCTGGCCAGTGCCAGGGCTTCCACCCATCCCTCTGTGCTGGCGTGCAGCGGCGTCCAGTGGTCAGCGTTGATCCCGAACTCGCCTCCTGGCCCGATCATGAACCCGTGGGCCATGGAGACGCGACAGGCGCCGGCCGAGAACCGCCAGCCGTTCGCGGCCGAGCCCTCGGGAGCATCGGCGTCCAGAACGCGCGGGCCGCCTTCGTATTCGGGGGCCGGGGGCAGGGCGAGGCCGCCCCAGCGCTCTTGGAAGGCGACAGCCCGGTCGATCTCGGCATCCGGAATCCCTTGCTTGAGCCATGCCTCTCGAAAGGGCTCGAGGTCGCGGTGAGGAAGACGCAGCCCGTGTCCCTCGACGAAGTAACGAGCTCGTCGGCTCAAGCCTTGGGGCGCCTCAGGAACCAGCGGCACTCGGGGGCCTGCCGTCACGGTTGCTGCCTCTCGTACGGACACGTTGGTGCGGCCGGGTGCGGTGGCGCTGACGGCTGCGGAGACCTGGACCAACGCACGGGATCGCCGCCGGGGCCGCCGGTGAGCCAGGATCCGTCGCCCAGGGGAACCAGCTCGTAAGGGTTGCTCACCTCGACGGCGAACTCGCCGCTGAGGGTGCCTGTGCGTACGTCGACCAAGTGGTGGCGGAACCACTCGTCCTCGTCCTCACTCTCACCGCCCACGGTGACGATGGCCGTGTCCTCGGTCAGGTAGCCGCCGCTCCATTCCACGAAGGACTCCTCCAGGTCGTACCCGAAGGCTTCGACAGGGAAGGTGAAGAGCACGTCACCGTTGGGGTGGGCATGGAAGGCGACGTCTGCCTGCCCGTGGTCCACGGTCATGAACTGGCGTCCGGACGGAGACAGGTCGATCAGGCATCGGTCCCGCCACGGGTACGTCACGAACTCCGGCTCGTTGTCCGCCCCGACCGTGCCCCGGAGAATGACGGAGCCGTCCTGGCCCTCGCCGATGTCGAGGTAGATGCTGCCGTCCACGGGATGCACATGGTGGAAGGCGCCGTGTCCGACCGTCTCCAGCTCGCAGCGGGCGAGAACCACACCGCTGTCGGCATCGTGCACGACCCACTGGTCCCCGCCCCCACGGCCCGCCATCGCGTCCGGCCGGTAGACCCACACCGTCCGGCCGTCCCGGGACAGCACACAGCCAGGGCGGTGGCCATGGCGTACGTCAGAGAGCGGCTCGAAGTCCGAAGCCCATACGAGGTCGCCGGCGCGCGTGAGGCAGACGACTCCGTTCAGTGTCGTGTACACGACCCGCTCCAAATCCTGCCGAACCACCGACGCTACGGCCTCCTCGCCATCTCGCGGCTGGAAAACCGCTGTAGGCTCCAGCGTCCCGTAGACGCCGGCGCCCACGACGTAGGCGTGGATCCGCCTATCGCGGAGACGTGTGATGACCTTCGGTGGCGGCTGAGGAATCATCCGCTGAGGCTAACGCCCAGCTCAGGAACCTCAAGGGCCGGGTCGATGCGCGCCCGTCGACGAGCGCATGAGCAGCGCGCGTCGGGAGCTCCAGGGATGGGAGTACTTCCGCCACCCCGCTGCTGTGGTTCTCAGGTGCGACCACATGGCGGTTCCCCGAGCTTCGAGTTCGGTTGGGGGAAACGGCCGGTCCCATTGGGAATCGTAGGCTTCGTCACTTTGCTCGTAACCGCTCCAGTCGCAGGCACGGACGGCGGCCCGCACGAGTGCCGTGACGGTATGACGGCCTGACCAGAGAACCACCTCTGAGCGGCCGGAGATGGGGCGTCGTCAGCCGGGACCAGGCGGGCATCGACAACAGATCCGTCTCCGTCACGTCTCGCTTGTGGCCGACGTTGCGTTTGTCCACATCGGGCCCTGTTTGCGGGCGGGAAGATTGGGAGAGGTCTTCCCCGCCCTGTGAGTCGATCACGAAACCGGTCGATCCTGGTCGGCGGCCCTCTTCCTCGCGGACCCGGTAGGGCGCCGGACGTGGCGCGCCGCGTGCTCTTGCGTGAGGTCCATGTCCAGGCGGACTCGAGAACACAGCTAACCTCTGGGTTGCGCTAACTTCTAGTTAGTGCTTTCCTTTCGGAAGTGTCAGCGGGTTGCCCGTCTCAGGCTGCCCGATCTTTCCTTCGTTCCGGGAGTACATACCGTGACCGCCCCTGTTGTTTCCATCGCCTACCACTCCGGCTACGGGCACACAGCCGTCCTCGCTGAAGCCGTCCGCGACGGTGCCGCTGAGGGCGGTGCCGAGGTGCATCTGATTAAGGTCGACGAGATCACCGACGAGCAGTGGGCGCTGTTGGACCGCTCGGACGCCGTCGTCTTCGGCTCGCCGACCTACATGGGAACCGCGTCCGGCGCCTTCCACACCTTCGCCGAAGCGTCCTCGAAGCGCTGGTTCGGGCAGGACTGGAAGGACAAGTTGGCCGCCGGCTTCACCAACTCCGGCTCAAAGAGTGGCGACAAGCTGCACACCTTGCAGTTCTTCCAGATCCTCGCCGCGCAGCACGGCATGCACTGGATCAACCTCGGTCTGCACCCCGGCTGGAACAACAGCGAGGGCTCCGAGCACGATCTCAACCGCCTCGGCGTCTTCGCCGGCGCTGCCGCCCAGACAAACGTCGACGAGGGCCCGGACGCCGTCCACAAGTCCGACGTCAAGACCGCCGAGCACCTGGGCCGCCGGGTGGCGGAGACGGCGCGAGTGTTCCTGCAAGGGCGCGCTGCCTGAGCGTCGTAAGGAAGGGTCGGGACCGCCGGGACCAGCAGCTGCTGGGCGGTCCTGCTGGTCAGGTGGTTCGGGGTGCCGTCACGGGTCGGGTCGCGTGCCGAGTGCGACGGTGACCTGGCTCGCGGCGACGCTGCCCGTCATCGGGTTGCGGGGGATCGCGGCTCGGATCACGTCATGGTCCACCGCTTCCACGGCGTCCCGCGACCACTCCGCCGTCGCGGCCACGACCGGTGCCGCGGTCGACGAGGCGATCCCCCTGACGCGGTATCTGAAGCTGCCTCACTTCCGCCGGGTGATGGTCGAGATGATTCCGACAGCGACAGCCGAACGATGAGAGCTGGCCGAGGCCGTCCGCGTGCCCCTGGCTGACGAGGCCGACAACCGGGACACAGCCGCCCTCCCACTCGGGCGGCCTTCCGGACCGGAAAGAACTTCCACATCTGGAACGAGGAAGTTCGCACCACCCCCCTCCCGACGCAGACAGCCCGGCGGACGCTCGAACGGGGCGGCCGGAAGACAGCCTCTGCGTGGTCGGGCCCTCCGGCAGCAGGAACACCGGCAACTGCGGTCGTTGAAGCTGCGTTTGGCTCTGGCCAGTCCTGCTGGCGCGGCGTCTGGAGCGGTGGCAGCAGGCCGAAGTCTTCGAGCAGCTGCACCGCACTCTGCTCTCGGATCTGTAGCTGCTGCCCTGATCCCTTCTGGCAGAGCGGTGCCGTCGCCGCAGTTTCATGGCGCGGTGATGGGCATACGGCCAGGCGCAGCGCCAGCGCCGGCGTTGCGCCCGGTCGGACGCGGGCATGATCTCTTTCCGACAGAGCCAGCCTTGGCGCAACTCATGCCGAGCGACCACGCGATCGAGGGCGTGGGGGCCCTGGCCCAGCCGGGGCCCCACTCGGAGCTATGCCATCGTGCGAGCTCTCGCGGCCAGTGCTCTCTTCAGTACCTTCTCCCGGTACGGGTTGGCTGAACTGAGGGCCTGTGCCACCTCCACGGCCTCGTGGAGCAGGGCCAGCCTGCGCTCAGGCATCTCCCGCACCAGCGGTGAGCCGCTCTCCTCCACCAGGACGTACGCCAGCTTCGATCCGTACACCTCCGGCTCGACCTGCGTCAGCAGACGGTAGATCCACAGTCCCTCGACGCCTCGCACCACCCGGCGGTTGGCGCTGAGCAGCCTGACCCTCGCCAGCACAACCATGTCCTGATCCATTGATCCCCTTCGTCCCCGTCCCTCCCCGGCCGGCACATGTCACACGGCGAGACAGCACGGCGAACCGGGCCGGCAGCCGATGACGGATGCCGGCCCGTTGGCCGGAGAGTGGATGACGACGAGTCTGCGGTCACGGCACCGCCCGCAACAAGGCCGTACGGGCGTGCGCTTCGTCCTACCAAACGCGGCTTCGACCAGGCATGATGGACCTGACACTCACTCAAGAACCCTCGTTCTGCAGCGTCGCGCCCCGAGGGCTGTGCGTGCGGGCGGTGAGCATGGCCGCAGACAGCGAGCCAGGATGTCTTTCAACGCGGCGCGCTTGTCTTGGCGCAGGGGTGTTGGGGTGACGGGTGAGCCAGCCGGTGACCCGCCTCACGGTCGTGGGCGGGGGCGGCGCCCCGGCGACGGCGAGCTGACCGAGTCAGTACAGACACGCGGTTGGCACTTGGAAGTGCTCCTGGGAGCCGCCCGGCCCTACCGCAGGCCCGGCTACGCGATCCCCGGCCCTGACACCAGAGCCTCCCGCGCCTTGGCATCCTCCGTCGCCGCGTCTCCTGGCTCCAGCGCCACGACCGCGCCCGGAGCCCGACGGCCCCTGCGCCAGGCGCACCACAGCGCCGCAACCGTCGGCCTCCGCACCCTTCAGCCCGTGTCAAGGGTTACAAGGCCGAACACTCCGAAGGGGGACTGTCCTCCGCTGCTATGCATGACCAGGGCATACAACTCCCGCTGTAGCGGAGGAGACTGCACAGACAAGAGACCACAGTGGGACTGCCTCACGGTGTCGGCGGGGTCGCGAAACGGCGCGGCTCTGAGCCGAGTCATGCAGCTGTGCGAGGGCAGGGGCAGGTCAGGACGGGCGGAGTTCGACGACGACGCGGTAGCTCGCCGGTTCTGAGGTGATGTGCAGGCCGGGGTCGTCGAACATGCGCTGCAGCGCGGCATGCCACTCGGGATTGTCTGTGGCGTTGTCGAGCGCGGTCCCCGACGCCCATTCAGCGATGTGGACGAAGCGGGTCTCCGGGCCAGCGGTGAGGGGCCGGTGCAGACGGGAGCGGAGAAAGCCGGGCTGGGTCGCCATGATCCGGGCATTCTCCTGGTACACGACGGTGAAGTAGTCGGCTTCGTCCGTCGGCACGGTGTAGCTCTTGATGACGGTGACCGGCTCGTCGGTGCTGGTCTTCGAATCGAGGGAATGGCTCATGCCCCTACTGACCGACGACGCCCCGCGTCTGTGACCGGTCGGCGGATGCCGATGTGGGCGCTCTCGAGTTGAGGAAGGCGTGACAGGCTATGCGAGGGCCCTCATGAAAGGGTGCCCGAGAGCACTTGGCATGAGGGCCCTCCTGGAGTCGGTCAATGACCCGGACCGCAGGGTCAGTTGGCGTCGTTCTCCCAGTGGTGGACGGCCGTGGTTGCGGTGACGTCGTTCGCGTAGACCAGGGCGACACGGTGGTTGTACTGGATGGTGTACATCTTCTTGCCTCCGATCACGACCGCTCCGCTGGAGGGGAAGTAGTCGTCAGTGGCGGTCGCCGCCCGCATTGCCACGTACGCCTGTCCGGTCGGGATGGCATACATGTTCAGCGGTGCCTGTGTGGAGGCGCCCAGGCCGGCCGGGTACTCGGCCTTGTCGGGGTAGCTGGAGCCATAGAGGGACACGGGGGTGGTGCCTGCGGCCCGGATTATCTTCACTCCGTAACTGGTGCGGGTGTTGACGCCGCCGGGGTTGTGGAACCACACCTTCTCACCGCTGAACCAGATGGCGGTCCAGTCGTCCTGGACGTCCGCGACGACGAACTGCTGCCCGGCCTGAGCCGTGCTGCCCCAGTCGTTCACCCGGACGGTGCCGGGTGCGGTGCCGTGGATCGCCTGGTCGCCGAAGAGCGGGGCCGTCTCGCTCGGGGCGGTGCGCAGGTAGACGAAGTTGGTCGGGTGCTGCTGCTCGGTGCAGGTGGTTGTCTGGCCGGTCGGGTCGTCGGAGGGGCAGATCTGGAGCGTTTGCACGTTGTCCGCGAAGGACGGCTTGATGGACACGACAGAGCCGGGCTGCGGTACCTCGGATACGCCGCTGACGGGGGCGTCGAGCAGGCTCATGAAGTGGTTCCAGTCCCAG
Organism: Streptomyces sp. NRRL B-24085; assembly: GCF_001282115.1. Taxonomy (GTDB): domain Bacteria; phylum Actinomycetota; class Actinomycetes; order Streptomycetales; family Streptomycetaceae; genus Streptomyces. The sequence continues at coordinate 9,608 of NZ_LJBR01000346.1, forward strand.
GCGTAACCCGGGTCCCAGTGCATGCCGGACACCAGGGCGGAGTTGGGCCCGGCAACGTTGTCATGACCGATGATGTGCTGTCGGTCCAACGGGATGTCGAAACGTTCGGCCAGGTACTTCACCAAGTCTGCTGTGGCCTGGTACGGCGCCTCCGTGTACCAGGCGGCGCCGTGCGCGGCGTACCCCTCATGCTCGATGCCGATCGAGTGCAGGTTGGTCGAGTAGTTTCCCGCGTGGAAGGCGATGTCCTTGGTGGGCACCATCTGGGTGACCGCGCCGGTCGAGGACATGACGTAGTGGGTCGCGGCGGGGTTCGTGGGGTTGGCCAGACCCGCCACGCCGGCGTCGTAGGTGGACTCCAGGTCGTGGATGACGATCGTGTCGATGCGGATGCCGTTGGTCGGCCGGTCGGCGACCTGACGGCCGACCGGTGATCCGGCGACGAAGGTACAGTCGACGGTCGTGGGGCATTCGGTGGCGGCCGTTGTCGACGTGGCCTTCAGGCGCAGGGAGTTGATCTGCTCCCGGGCGGGGTCGACGGAAGGCTCGGCGGCCAGATGTACGCGCTGGCCGTCCTGGGTTGTCACCGAGGCGCCGCTGCGGATCGTGCGGAAGACGCGGTCGGCGAAGGAGGCCGCCGCCTGTTTCTGCTTGGCCTGGCTGTAGCGGGCCACGGCCCCGTACCACCGGGAGGGGTGCGCGGGGGTCGTCCCGACCAAGTCCTTCTCGTACGAGGCGAGCAGGGCGGCACCCCCGCGGATGTTCGCGGTGTCGTCCTCGCGCAGGGACTTGACGGACAGTCCGGTCAGCTTGGCCGCCTGGCGCAGGGTGTGCAGGGCGGGGTCCGCGGCGAGGGAGTCGAGGTCGGCTCGGCCTGCCGCGCCCGCGGCACCAGCCGCCAGCATGGAGGGAGTGACGTCCGTGAGGTTCATCGGTCCGTAACCGCCGTCGGTGCTCGGCAGTGCGCCGTGGCCCTCCCACGCCGATTCCTGGTGGGAGAGGGCGAGCAGCACGCTCGACGGGATGTCGAACTCCTCGGCAGCGGCCAGCAGCGCCTGTTGGCGGGAGGCCGCGGTCGCGTTCGGGTCGTCGGCGCGTGCGTGGCCAGGCAGGGTGAGCAGTGTGCCTGCGACCAGCGCGCTCACGGCGATGCCGACGGGCACGCCAAGGGCCTTCTTTCTTCTGTGCAAGGTGATGCTCCTCAGAGGAAGAAACGTGGGCATCAAGGTGCGCCAGCGGCATGGCCGCTCGTGGGGGAAGGCCCGGGCGGCAACTCGATGCGCGGATGACTATAGGGCCGTGTTTGTTGCGGTGGCCACGGAAAGAGTAACTGTTCACGTCACACGTGTGTTGTGCCGGAGGTGTGTGGAAGGGGCATAACAGCCCTTTCGGGTCAGCGAGTTGCTGGAGAGCTCAGGCGGCGGGGTGCCGCCGCGAAGGTGAGGCCAGGCGGGGCACTGGGCGTCCGGGGAGGGCGCCGGGAGCGGGACGTTGGATGCGAAGACGCTGTGGCGTGCTTTACACTTCTCACAGCACCTTCGACACTGTGTCACACTTTTAGTGGCCGTGTGGGAGCGTGCACCCACCCGCGGACTGTCGGTCTGCGGATGGGTGCCTCGGGCGCCTGTGCGATCCCCCGCGAGCAGGCGCCCGAGGCAGATGGGTGACTATGCGTGCGCGGAGCCGAGGGAGCTCCGGTCAGGACTTCTGAGCGCGGTACAGGCCCCGGCCGGCCCGGCGTACACGGGAGGTGCCGACCAGACGGTCGAGCGTGCTGCGCACCGCGTTGATGCTCCCGGAGTCGGTGTCCCGGCCGAGCGCCGCGGCCACGTCGCGTGCCCGGACCTCCGCATCGCCGACACCGGCGAAGTACTCCAGGATCTGTTCGGTGAGTGCGCCGTAGCTGCGTGGTTCGTCGGCCTGCGCACGCGGGGACGGCGTCGGTTCGTCCTTCCGCGTGGGCTTCGCCTGCCGCGGCGCGGACTGCTTCCGCGCCGCGCGGGCGGGCGCGACAGCCGGAGTGTCGGCCTTCGCCTGTTCGGGCTGCTCGGCGGCGCGATCGCCGGACGGCTCGGTCATCAGGGCTGTCAGGGCGCTCAGGGCGCGCTGGACGGAGTCGAGGTGGGCGGCCACGGCGGCCAGTTCCCTCTCCAGTGCCCGCTTCTGAATCTCCAGGCGGGCGAGGTCCTCCTGGAGACTCTCCGCAGTGACCTCAATCTCATGCGCTGCGCGAGTTGCCGAGACCATGTCTTCCTCTCATCCTCAACCCTCCGTGCCGCGCCTCGCTGAAGTCAGCCGCGGTGCCGCTCGGCTCGGACCCGGGGATGTATGTGGGTGCATCGTATGACACAGCGTACGAGTTCCGAACCCGGAAGATGCAAAAGATGGTGACGCGAGGCCCCGCCCGATGAGATGTCTGCCACTGTCTTCTCCCTTTGGTGAGCGGCACCTCAGCGGTGGGGACAAGGCGCGGACCGCTCGGGGCCTTGGTGACGGGACTCCGGGTCCGGGAGGGCGAGAAGGACCGTGGTCGGCAGTTCCTCGGGCATCCGGTCGGATTCCCCTGGGCACTGCTCGCGAAGGCGGCGCAGTCGCTCCGCCGAGCGTTCGATGCGGGTGCCGACGTCGTCGATCGCTTCTTGAAGGATGCGGATCCGCGCCTCGAGAAGGGCTGCTTCCGCGGTCAGAAATACGCCGACGGTACGCGGATCGAGGTCCTGGCCCATGCGTTGTCCTCACTTCTCCTGCGTGGCCGCCCGGTTCCAGTGGCGGAGCTTGTCAGGATTGAGAACCGCCCAGATCTGCACGACGTGGTCACCCGCGACGTCAAGACTGATGACCGCCGCAACCTTGTCGCCGTAGCGCACCACTATCCCAGTGCGCCCGTTGACGGACTGGCACTGCAGCGTGGTGCCGGGGCGCCCGGCCAGGAGGGTCAGCAGGCTGCGGGTGACGCGCCGTGCGCCGTGGACGGGCCGGGTCAGGGTCCTGACCTTGCCGCCTCCGTCGAAGAACACGGTGGCGTCCGGTGCCAGGAGGGACCTCAGCCGGTCCGGATTCTCCGCCGCGCAGGCCTGGCGGACCGCTCGCACCACACGGTCGTGCTGCTGCGGTGTGACGGGGTGTGCCCACCTGGTCCGAAGGCTGTGTCGGCCCCGGGCAGCGAGTTCACCGCATTCCTGTTCCGTCTTCCCGACGATGGCGGCGACTGTGCCCGGAGCCATCCCGAACACGTCATTGAGGACGAATGCGGCCCGCTCGGCCGGTGACAACGTGTCCAGCGCGTCGAGAAGCGCCTGGCTCACCTCTTCGTCCACATCCTCAGAGGGCGCCGCGCCGACCGGGCCCAGGGGCGGCCGCCCGGTCGGCGCCAAGCGCTCCAGACTGATGCCGCCCACGGTTTTCACCAGCCAGGACCGGGGTTCGGCGATGCGGGTCCTGTGGTCGTCGGCCAGGTCGTACCAGCGCCGGTAGGTCTCCGCCACGACGTCATCGGCATCCTGGCTGCGGCCCAGCAGCCAGTAGGCGACGTTGAGCAGCCGCCGTCGCTCGTCGAACAGCTCCGCGATCGGCACCGTCTCGTCGTCCCGTTCCAGGTCCATCTGGCATCACCTCTTCGCACAGCACCCGACAAGGCGGTGCCACCCCTGATTCCGGCCGATTCCCGCCGCGGAGCCCGGGACAGGAGAAGTCCGCTTTCGTCTGGCGGGTCGTACCGATGCACTGCTGACCGGACAGCGGCAGATCATGTGACACGGTGTCCCGGTCGCACGTAGGCACCTCCCCGTGTTCCGGCGAGCCGCGGGCAGCTTCGCGGTGGTCGTCAGGGCAGAAGGCGGCTGTCAAGGGGCACACCGGGGCAGTCCCCGGATCCGCCTCCCTCGTCGCTTGCCGACGAGGGCTAACGCCCCCCGCCCTGCGCCCAGTGAGCCTCGAGGGCTGCGGCCACCTCCGCCGGCCGCTCCAGCACCGTCCAGTGGTTGCAGTCGAGATGGAGGACGCGGGTGGCGCGCAGGGCGGCGCCCAGCTCGTCGCCGAACTCGATCTGGCAGGCCGGGTCGCGCTCACCCCAGAACACCAGCGCGGGTGCGGTGACGTTCGACAGGGCCGGTTCCCACTCCGCTCCCATGGTCACGGCGGAGCGGTACAGGCGCAGGATGCTGTCCTTCATCGTGCCGTCGACGTGCCGGACCATCTCCTCCACCGGTTCGGCGGGCGCGTCGAAGCCGTTCACCAGGTCCTTCGCGAAGGCTTCAGGGTCCAGTTCAGCCATGAACAGCTCGCCGGCGACAGGGTCCTGCCAGGTCTCGGCCAGCGGGTGCCAGACATAGCGGGAACTGATGGGTCCGTTGCCGCCGGCCCAGGTGCGCACCAGGTCGGGGCGGAGGGAGGCGACGCGAGCGGTGAGGATGCAGCCCCAGTCGTGACCGACCAGGTCCACGGGCTCGCCGACGCGCTCGAGGCGCTCTACGAGCCAGTCGACGTACTCCTCCTTGCCGGAGCCGAAGCCGGTGGGGCGGGGGATGCCGAAACCAGGAAGGTCCCAGGCCTCGACGTCGGAGCGAGTCAGGTGTCGGCGTACGCCGTTCCACACGCGGTGGGTGTCGGGAACGCCGTGGATGAGGATGGCGGGCATGGTCGGTACATCCCTCGTGATTGGGGCCGCGGCCGGGATCCGGGGAGGCTGTGCGGCCGCGGGGAACCGGGACGACGAGCATCATGTGCTGCGCCGGACACACCCAATATAGTGGCACACAGTGTCACAGGTGTGTGGGGGAGGTACTCGCTTCCGTGCCGTCGCCTGTGCCGCCGCGCACCCTCCGCAGAGGCCCCCGCCGTGCGTGCCGAGTTCTGCGAGGTGCCGTCAAGGAAGGCCGGTGCCTCGCACGTGCGGCAACCGGACGGAGAAGCGCTGGGCAACGGGCGAGTCGGTGAGCTGGACATCGGCACAGGCACCATGCGCCCGCCTTTCTCGCGTCGCCCTGGTGGCTGGGCGGACAGAGTGTGGACGGTGATACGTTCGCGTGTCTCGGCGGGAAAGGACCCCCGCCGGACCCGGCGAGGCCCAGCGGAGTGACACGGTCCGTACCTGTCGGCCGACGTCGGCCGACTGTCCTGCGCGAGTACACCGAGACCTTCTGTACGGGGGCGTCTTCCGGGGACGCCATCGCCGCTGAGCCGGCCCAGCACGGGTTCACCCTGGTTTCCGACGCGGGCAATCCCGTCGTGCTGACCGTGCGACGTGCGTCAGGGCGGCTCGTTGTGTCCTCGGCGCGCTGTGACACGCGCAGAGCGGCGGTCCAAGTGTCACAGGCGCAGGCGCTCACCTGTCTGTCCTGCTGCGGACCTTGCCCGGGCCTCCTCGGCTGCGGTCCGCTCCACCATCGGCAGACACACGGCGACGGCCGGCAACGGCCTGTTCGTCGTGATCAGCGACTGCAAGGACCCACCTATGGCGACCGTCGTCCCGTACCCGTACACCGCGCTGACCGGTGTCTACACCATCGACCCGGCACACAGCACCATCGGCTTCTCCGTCCGGCATGCCGTGATCGCGAACCTGCGCGGGCGCTTCGGCGTGTTCGAGGGGCTGGTCAAGCTGGACGGGCACCAACCCAGCCGTTCCGAGGCCTACTTGAGCGTCCAGACCGGCAGTATCGACACCGGCGGCCCTGACCGGGACACCCGTCTCGCGGGTCCGGACTTCCTCGACGCCGCCACCTATCCGCTGCTGGTCTTCCGCTCCACCGGCCTCGCCGACCGCGGAGACGGCCAGTTCCGACTGATGGGCCAACTCAGGATCAAGGACGTCGAACTCCCTCTCCACATCCACCTCGTCTTCGACGGGGCCACGCAGGACGAGAGCGGAGACCACCGTGTGGGCTTCTCCGGCACAGCCCTGGTGCGCCGCTCCGACTGGGGACTGGGCGGGAACACGAGCGACGAAACCGGCGGCGTCCTCATCAGCGACAAGGTCAGGCTCGACTTCGACATCTCCGCCGTCCGCGTCTCCCGCGCGGATGCCGCCTGACCAACCCCGCGCCCCATGACCGACCGCCCCGCGCGGTCCCCGCCGGCAGCGATGCCGGTGACCACAGGTCGGTCCGCGACCGCGGTCCAACCGTACGCACGAAACCCAGGTGAGACCCCCATGAGTCATCAAGACCCCACCGGCCGGGCCCGGTTCCGCTCGATCACGACCATGGAGGACCTGCGAGAGCACCTGCAGTGGGCCATCGAGTTGGAACACGCCACGCTGCCGCCCTACCTCACAGCCCTCTACTCCCTCGACCCCGAGCGGAACGCCCACGCCGTCGAAGTGGTCAGCAGCGTGTTCGTCGAGGAGATGATCCACCTCGCGCTGGTGGCGAACCTCCTGAACGCGGTCGGTGGGCAACCTCGTGTCGACACCCCGCGGATTCTGTCGCCGCATCCGCGGCCCATGCCGCACGCCGACCCCTCCATGCAGCTGTCCCTGCTGCCGTTCGGTGAGGAGGCGCTCACCATGTTCCTCCGCCTCGAACAACCCGCCCTCCCCGACGACCCGGCCGAGGGAGACGCCTACATGACGATCGGCCAGTTCTACGACGCGATCGAGAAGGGCCTGCGACACCTGTGTGCCGAGCTCGGCGAGGAACAGGTCTTCACCGGTGATCCCGCCCGCCAGGTGGCCGCAGGACCCTTCGGGCACACCGGCGGGCGGCTGAGCCCGGTCACCGATCTGGCCTCGGCGCTCTCCGCCCTGGAGGAGATCGTGGAGCAGGGCGAGGGTGCGGCACGCGTCGACGTGTGGGACGGGGACATGGATATGTTCCACCCACAGACCAAGGCGGTCTCGCACTACTACCGCTTCCAGGAACTCGCGCAGGGCCGGCGCTACCAGCCGGGGGACACACCGGAGACAGGGCCCACCGGCGAGACGCTCAGCGTCGACCGCGCCGGGGTGCGCCCCATGCGGCCCAACCCGCGGCTGGAGGACCATCCGGAAGGCAGTGCGATCCGCACTGCGCAGGAGGCGTTCAACATCGCGTACGGCAAGCTGCTGGGGCTCCTGGAGCAGGCGTTCAACGGCAATCCCGCCATGCTCGGGGTGTCGGTGGGCACGATGTACGCGCTCAAGGGGCAGGCGCAGAGTCTGATGTCGATGCCCGACGGCGAGGGCCTGACCGCGGGCCCGACATTCGACTACGTCGCTCCGGAAGATCGCGGCTGACTTCCGCACACATGGTGGCCCCCTGGATCGACGGTCCAGGGGGCCACCATGTTGGTGCGGGTCAGGGGGCGGAGCCTGCACACCCCCTGACCCGCGGCACCCATGGGTCAGCGCACGGTGCGAGCGGCTGCCTCGATCACCCCGGCGACATCGGCGGGGTGCGAGACACCCACGGCGTGTGACGCCCGTACGCGCGTGATGTGGGCGTGTGCGCGCTGCGCCATGAAGATCTGGGCCTGCGCAGGGATGTTGCGGTCCTGGGTGGCGACCACGGCCCAGGACGGGACGTCCTTCCAGCCGGGCTCGGAGGCCTCGTCCGCCAGCGCGGCATTGGTGATCGGGCGCTGCGTGACGGACATGAGGTCCGTGGTGTTGCGGGGGACGTCCGCGGCGAACTGCTGGTGGAACTTGCTCGGTTCGATCGTCAGGTCCGCATCGCGGGAGCCGTCCGGCAGGGTGACCGGCACCGAGCGAAGCGCATCGCCGAGGGTGCTGCCGGGGAACTTGGCCGACAACTCGACCGCGCTCTCCCCCTTTTCGGGGAGGAAGGCGGCCACGAACACCAGGGCCTTGACGTTGTCGGCGTCGTGGGCGGCGTCGCTGATCACCGATCCGCCGTAGGAGTGTCCGGCCAGGACCACCGGGCCGTCGATCCCGGCCAGGACCTCTTTGAGGTAGGAGGCGTCGTTGTCGAGACCGCGCAGTGGGTTGGCCGCGGCGACGACGGGATAGCCCTCGTGCCTCAGCCGCCTGATGACGCCGTTCCAACTGGTGGAATCGGCGAACGCGCCGTGCACGAGCACCACCGTGGGCTTCTTCTCGCTGTCCGGCGCGGACGTGGTTCTGTCCGCGTGGGCGGGGGCGACGGCCGTGGCGATGAGGGCGGTGGCGACGGAGGCGGTGGCCAGGAGGGAGAGCGGGGTGCGGACCCGCTGGTAGGCGGAACTGCCGTTCATGGGAGGCCTTTCGGGAAGCGGTGTGCTGTCACCTTCAAGGACCGGGCGCATGTCGCAGGTGTGACACTTTGCGTCCTCTATTCCCTTTTGCTGGTGGCGGGATGTTCGCCGGTGATCTCCCTGTACTCGCGGACGGTGGGCTTGAGGATCTGCGTCCCCTCGCCGTAGAAGCCACGACTGAGCCATGCGCGCAACCGTCGCACCCTGCCGTTCGCGAAGTCGTCCGCGTCGCGTCGTCCCGGGTCGAGGGGCCGGTACTGCTCGTGTGCAGTGAGGGCGTGTAGTTCGTAGGGGTCGAGGGGCTGGTGCACCTCTACGTACTCGCCGTGCGGCAGGCGCTTGATGATGCCGGTCTCGCGGCCGTGCAGGACCTTGTCGCGATCGCGGCGTTGCAGACCCAGGGCGATGCGCTTGGTCACGAGGAAGAGGGCGACCGGTACGACGAACAGGGCGATGCGGACCGTCCAGGTGATCGTGTTGACCGACATGTGGAAGGTCACGGCGATGATGTCGTTCGCGGCTCCGAGCAGCGCCACCAGGTAGACGCCGAGCCATGCCACGCCGAACGCCGTGCGCACGGGCCGGTTGCGGGGGCGATCCAGCAGGTGGTGCTCGCGATCGTCGTCGGTGATCCAGGCCTCGATGAACGGGTAGGCGCCCATGACGAGGAAGAAGCCGAGGCCGGCGAGGAGAGGGATCAGATTGTCCAGGGCCAGGGTGTGGCCCCAGAAGTTCACCTCCCACCCGGGCATGACACGCAGCAGCCCGTCTGCGATGCCCATGTACCAGTCGGGCTGGGATCCCGCGGAGACCTGGTCGGCGCGATAGGGGCCGAACTCCCAGACGGGGTTGATCTGCGCGATCGCGGCGATGGTGAAGACGATCCCGGCGACCATGCAGAAATAGCCACCCGCCTTGACCACGTACACCTTCGTCGGCGGGCCGACCACGTTGCGCTCCGTACGGCCGGGTCCCGGGTACTGGGTGTGCCGGTGCCGGCGCCCGAGGAAGGCGTGGAAGGCGACGAGCGCCAGCATCAGCACCGGAATGACCAGGACATGGATCACGTAGAAGCGGGGCACCAGGTCGTGCCCGGGGAACTCGCCGCCGAACAGGAACATCGACAGGTAGGTACCGACGACCGGTACTGACAGAAGGGCCCCGTTCACCACGGCGAGGCCGGTCCCCGACAAGAGGTCGCCGGGGAGGTCGTAGCCGGTCAGACCACCGAACATGCCGAGGACGAGCAGGCCGAAACCGGCCACCCAGTTCAGCTCGCGAGGCTTGCGAAAGGCGCCGGTGAAGAACACCCGCATCAGATGGGCCAGCAGGGCGGCGACAAAGATCAGTGCCGCCCAGTGGTGGGCCTGGCGGATGAGCAGGCCACCGCGGACGTCGAAGGAGATGTGCATCGTCGAGTCGAACGCCTCGGACACCAACTGGCCGCGCAGCGGTGCGTAACTGCCCTCATAGACGACCTCGTTCGACGACGGGTGGAAGTAGAACGTCAGATACACACCGGTGACGAGCAGGATGACGAAGCTGTAGAGACAGATCTCGCCCAGCAGGAACGACCAGTGCTCCGGACGGACCCTGCGTGTGCCTGTCGTGGTGGTGGACCCGATGCCCATCCGTGTTCTTGCCCAGTCGGCGATTCTGCCACCGTTGCGGCTGCCCGCCGTAGTGACCGGTTCGATTACGTCACTCATGTCATTACCACCATCAACACATCACCGGGGCGCCTTGCGGCCGGGTCCGCGCAACGAAACGGCACATGGCGACGAGCTGCCGCACAAGGTTTCGCTGCCCTCACCAGAAGGACCGAGAAAGTGGTGAAGGTGTGACATGACCGTAAGGCAGGATCATGTCGGGGTTGCCCGGCTCAGGACGCCTTCGCGCCGATCTGCTCGATGTCCTTGCGCACCGAGCGCCGACGCGTCGCGCGGCGCTCGCTCTCCGTCGTGCCGCCCCAGATGCCCTCGACCTGCCCGGCGGCCAGCGCCCACTGCAGGCACCGCTCCCGCACCGGGCACCGGGCGCACACGGCCTTCGCCTCGTCGACCTGCACCAGCGTCAGACCAGCGGTGCCGATGGGGAAGAACAGGTCGGGGTCGACATCCCGGCAGGCCGCTCTCTCGCGCCAACTCATCGCAGCGCCTCCTCACTCGTCGCGGATGCCCTTCATGTATCTGACCGACCGAAGGGAGCTCCTGTGACATCCCATGGCGGTGGGCAACGGTGTGAAATACGTTGTGACAACAAGCACAATGTCTTGAGCGGGGCTCCGAGTCGTCGCACCATCTGTGACTTGTGAACGCCACACAGGGCCCCAGGCCCCTACCCAGTCCAGCCGTCGACCCCCGGGACCCCCTCTCCCCGGGCACCCACACCCTCGTCGTCCAGCACGGCACGGCCGCCGTCGACCAGCGCTACCACGTCGCCGGAACCGGCCCGGTGTGCGTCGCCCACTCCGGAGGGCCGGGCATCGGCTGGGAGTACCTGCGCATGCCCGAGCTGGAGCGCAGCATGACCGTCGTCTACCTTGAGCCGGTCGGCACGGGCGAGTCCGGCCGGCTGGCCGACCCACGCGACTACACCCTCGCCACCTACACCCACTTCCTGCACGCGGTGATCGAGCACCTGAGCCTCGCCGAGGTGACCCTGCTGGGCCACTCCCACGGCGGCTTCGTCGCGCAGCGCTACGCCCTCGACCACCCCGAGCGCCTGGTATCCCTCGTCCTGTACGACACCTCACCGGTGACGGGAGAGGAGTTCTGGGCGGCCGCCGTGGCCAACATGCAGAGCTTTGTCCAGCGGCACGCCGACGAGCGGCCCGAAGTGGCCACCTACGTCGCGGATCTCACCACGCGACTCGACCGGTCCGACGACGAGGGTGCGACGAAGGTGCTGCGCACCATCTCGCCCGCCTACTTCCACGACTACTGGGGCCGCGAGGAGGAGTTCGCCGCGGGGCGGGCATCCCTGAGGATGTTCGCGGCGCCGGCCTGGGGGGTGGAGCCCCCGTTCGACGTCCGCGAGGAACTACCTGGGCTCACCGTCCCGACCCTGGTCCTGGTCGGCGGGGACGACTTCATCTGCGGTCCGCGCTGGGCACACATGATGCACCAGCTCCTTCCCGACGCCCGGCTGGTGATCCTGCAGGAGACCGGCCATCTCGGGCACATCGAGCGCCCCGAGGAGTTCGCGGCGGTCGTGCGCGACTTCCTCAACGGATGACCGAGCGGGCGTCGCTCTCGCCGATGAGGTAGCGCCACAGAACAGGATCGGCGTCCTGGGAGCCGAGATCGCGTACCGCGTCCTGGACGATCTGGTCGTAGCGGGACGCGGTACGGCGCAGCGCGGCATGCCCCGCCGGGGTCAGCAGCACCTGCACGCCGCGCCGGTCGTGGTCGACGGTGATCGACATGATCAGGTCCCGTCGGCGCAGGCGTGCCATCAGCCTGCTCGTGGCGGACTGACTCAGGCCGAGCCCGTCGGCCACATCCCCGAGCCGCAGGGGTTCGGCGTCTGCGTTCGTGGCGGAGCTCCTTCCCACGTGGCGCAGGGCCTGCACATCGCTCACCCCGAACCCGGTCTCCTCGCGCAGCCGCCGCTCCACCGTCCCCTGGACGCGGCGGTGGAGGCGGTCGAGGGCGTCCCACCGGTCGGTCGCGCAGGACTGCGTACGGGCGCCGCCGGGGTCGGTGCGCACCTCGCCCACCACGTCACCGTGCGACCTGCCCGTCATGCGGTGGCCCGGTAGGAAGCAGCGTCGTCATGTGCGGCCGTCCCCTGGCCGGAGTACGGCCCGTCCTGGCCGGTCAGCACGCGCTCCAGCCGGTCGAGGTCCCCGGTGCGGGTGGCGCTGAAGATCGCCTGCACCAGTCGCCGATGGGTGGCCGCGTCCACGTGCTGCCGGTGCCGCCGGTTGTTCAGTCTGTCCTGGGCGCGGGAGACCTGCTGCCGAGCGTTCGCCACGGACAGGTGGAGCAGCCCGCCGATCTGGTCGTAGGAGTAGCCGAACGCCTCGCGCAGCACGTACGCCGCGCGCTGGTTGGGGGTCAGGGTCTGCAGAAGCAGCAGGACGGCATGCTCCACCGAGTCCTGGCGTTCGGCCAGGGCCTCTGGTGTCATCCCGGTGTCCGTGGACTCCGGCAGCCAGGGGGTGGCGCTGCACTCGCGGCGTCTGCGTGCCGACTGCAGCACGTTGATGGCGAGTCGGACGGTCGTCGTGCGGAGCAGCGCACCGGGGTCGGCCACGACGGTGCGGTCCGTGCCCTGCCAGCGCAGCCAGGCTTCCTGGATGACGTCCTCGGCTTCGCCGGGATCGCGGAGGATCCGGTTGGCGATCTTGAGCAGTCCTGGGCGGACGCGGCCGAACACGAAGACCGCGTTGTCGAGTTCCACGGGCGCGGGAGTGATGGTCGCCATCACCGACTGCGGACTCCGCCGGGTTGCGATCACAGATGTGTCCACGATCGGCTCCTCTGTTGGCTGGGGATCGGCGGCTTCCCTCGCCACCGACACCAACTTCGCGCCGGCAAGGGCACTGCCGCGCCCCTGATGGACCGTGGGGCACCCCGTGGTCGTACCGTGGCCGCCACGTGGCCGGGGGCTCCCACCCCCTGGCCCCGGACGCCCCAGCAACCCGCCACCCCGTAGCCCCGGAC
>NZ_LJBR01000347.1 GCF_001282115.1 Streptomyces sp. NRRL B-24085
GCCCACCACCTGGCCCACGGCCCCCACCCCCGGAGCCGGCGCATGACCTTCGACACCCTCCTCGTCGCCAACCGGGGCGAGATCGCGGTCCGCATCCTCCGCACCGCCCGCGACCTGGGCCTGCGCACGGTCGCCGTGTACTCCGACGCCGACCGGTCCGCCCCCCACGTCCGCCTCGCCGACACGGCCGTACGCCTCGGCCCCGCGCCCGCGAAGGAGTCGTACCTCGACCCCGACCTCATCCTCAGGGCGGCCAAGGACACCGGCGCCGGCGCGATCCACCCCGGCTACGGCTTCCTCTCCGAGGACGCCGCCTTCGCCCGCCGCTGCGAGGACGCGGGGATCGTGTTCGTCGGCCCGACCCCCGCCCAACTGGAGCTGTTCGGCGCGAAGCACACGGCACGGGCCGCGGCGGAGGCGGCCGGGGTGCCGCTGGCGCCGGGAACGGGCCTGCTGCCGTCCCTGGACGAAGCCCTCGCCGCTGCCGGAGCCATCGGCTACCCCGTCATGCTCAAGGCCACCGGCGGTGGCGGCGGCATCGGCATGTCGGCCTGCCGCTCCGCAGGGGAACTGGCCGATGCCTGGGACCGGGTGCAGCGCGTCGCCGCCGCCTCCTTCTCCTCCGCGGGCGTGTTCCTGGAGCGGCTCGTCGAGCACGCCCGCCATGTCGAGGTGCAGGTCTTCGGCGACGGCGAGGGCACGGTCGTCACCTTCGGCGACCGCGACTGCTCCCTCCAGCGCCGCAACCAGAAGGTCGTGGAGGAGGCGCCCGCACCCGGCCCCCCCGCACACGTCCGCGCACAACTCGCTGCCAGCGCCCGCGACTTGTGCGCCTCGGTCGGTTACCGCTCCGCGGGCACCGTCGAGTTCGTCTACGACGCCGCCCGCGAGGAGGCCTTCTTCCTGGAGGTCAACACCCGTCTCCAGGTGGAGCATCCGGTCACCGAGGAGGTCTACGGCGTCGACCTGGTCGCCTGGATGCTGCGCCTGGCCCGGGGCGAGCGGGACGTCGTACGCGAACCGGACCCCCCGCGCGGCCACGCCGTCGAGGCCCGTGTCTACGCCGAGGACCCCTCGCGCGAACACCGGCCCAGCGCCGGGCTGTTGACGCGGGTCGAGTTCCCCACCGGGGTCCGCGTGGACACCTGGGCGGAGACCGGCACCGAGGTGACGACGTCGTACGACCCGATGCTGGCGAAGATCATCGCGTACGGCCCGGACCGCGCCCACGCGCTGCGGCGGCTGGACGAGGCCCTGGCGCGCACCCGTGTCGACGGCATCGAGACCAACCTGGGCCTGGTGCGGGCGGCGCTCGCCGACACCCGTTTCAGGACGGCCGCCCACTCCACGACGACCCTCTCCGGCGTGCAGGACCCGACCCCGCGCATCGAGGTCGTGGCCGCGGGCACCCTCACCACGGTCCAGGACTGGCCGGGCCGCACCGGCTACTGGCAGGTCGGCGTGCCCCCGAGCGGCCCGATGGACGACCGCTCCTTCCGGCTCGGCAACCGGGCGCTGGGCAACCCGGAAGGCGCCCCCGGCCTCGAATGCACCCTGCAGGGGCCGTCGTTGCGGTTCACCCGTCCCACGACCGTCTGTGTGACGGGCGCTCCTGCCCCGGTCACCGTCGACGGCACACCGGTGGCGCAGTGGGAGCCGGTGACCGTGCCCGCGGGCGGGGTCCTGGAGGTCGGCACACCCGCCGGGCCCGGCCTGCGCACGTACGTCCTGTTCGCGGGCGGCCTCGACGTCCCGGCCTTCCTCGGGAGCGCGAGCACCTTCACGCTGGGCCGCTTCGGAGGACACGGCGGACGGGCACTGCGGACGGGCGACGTGCTGCACGGCGGCCGCCGCGTCGACGGCACCCCCGTCGGGGAGCGCCCCTCCTTCACCTCCACCTGGCATCTGGCGGCCGTCGAAGGCCCGCACGCGGCACCGGAGTTCTTCACCGAGGAGGACGTCCACGACTTCTACGCCGCCGAATGGAAGGTCCACTTCAACTCGGCCCGCACCGGAGTCCGGCTGGTCGGTCCCAAGCCCCGCTGGGCGCGTACCGACGGCGGCGAGGCCGGCCTGCACCCGTCGAACATCCACGACACCCCGTACTCGGTCGGCGCGGTCGACTACACGGGCGACATGCCGGTGCTGCTGGGTCCGGACGGGCCCTCCCTCGGCGGATTCGTGTGCCCGGCGACCGTCGTCAGCACCGACCGCTGGAAGCTGGGCCAGCTCCGCCCCGGCGACACGGTCCGCTTCGTGCCGGTGCGCACCGACGGCTCGGCGCGCCCGGCGATCGTGGACGGCGGTGTCCTCGCCCGCGACGGCGATGTGACGTACCGCCGCAGCGGTGACGACAACCTGCTGGTCGAGTTCGGCCCCATGCAGCTGGACCTGGCGCTGCGCATGCGTGTCCACGCGCTGATGGAGGCGGTCGCAGCCCAGGGCCTGGACGGCGTCACCGACCTCACCCCCGGCATCCGCTCCCTCCAGATCCGCACGGACCCGGACCGGCTGCCCCAGAGCGAACTCCTGGCCGCCGTACGGGAGATCACCGCGTCCCTTCCCCCGTCCGACGAACTGGTCGTCCCCTCCCGCACGGTCCACCTGCCGCTCTCCTGGGACGACCCGGCGACCCGCGAGGCGATCGCCCGCTACATGGCGGGCGTGCGCGACGACGCCCCCTGGTGCCCGTGGAACATCGAGTTCATCCGCCGCGTCAACGGCCTGAGCTCGGTGGACGACGTCTTCCGCACGGTCTTCGACGCGGAGTACCTCGTCCTGGGCCTGGGCGACGTCTATCTGGGCGCCCCCGTGGCCACCCCCCTCGACCCGCGCCACCGCCTGGTGACCACGAAGTACAACCCGGCACGCACCTGGACCGCCGAGAACTCGGTCGGCATCGGCGGCGCGTACCTGTGCGTCTACGGCATGGAGGGCCCCGGCGGCTACCAGTTCGTGGGCCGTACGACCCAGGTGTGGTCGCCCTGGCAGCAGCGCGGCGCGTTCCAGCCGGGCTCACCCTGGCTGCTGCGCTTCTTCGACCGCATCAAGTGGTATCCGGTGAGCGCGGACGAACTCCTGGAACTGCGCGCCGACATCACCTCCGGCCGCTTCACGCCCCGTATCGAGGAGGGCACCTTCTCGCTCGCCGAGTACCAGGCCTTCCTCGCCGAACACGCCGATTCCATAGCGGAGTTCAGAGCGCGCCAGCAAGCGGCGTTCACTGCGGAGCGGGACGCGTGGGAGGCGGCGGGTGAGTTCGCGCGGGCCGAGTCGGCGACTCCGGTGGCGGCCGCCCCCGCCGACATCGCGGTCCCCGCCGGTGGCCGTCTGATCGAGGCCGAGTTCGCCGCCTCGGTATGGCAGTTGAACGTCGAGCCGGGCGACGAGGTGACGGCCGGGCAGCCGCTCCTCGCCCTGGAGGCGATGAAGATGGAGTCCAGGGTGCACGCGCCTGCGGCCGGTGTGGTCGCGGAGATCCTGGCCAGGCCGGGCGACCAGGTGGAGGCGGGCACGGCTCTGCTGGTCCTGGCCCCGCCCACGGCCTGAGGGCCGCACAGTGAAGGAGGAGCGAGCCATGTCCAGCACCGTCACCCGGGTCCGTGCCGCCTACGACCGCGTCGAAGCCGTGGGCCGCCCGGAGATCTGGATCGACCTGCGCCCGCGGGAGGAGGTCGAGGAGGAGGCCCGGGCGGTCGACGCACGGCTCGCGGCGGGCGAGCGGCTCCCCCTCGCGGGCCGTCTGTTCGCCGCCAAGGGCAACATCGACGTGGCGGGCCTGCCCACCACCGCGGGCTGCCCGTCGTACGCCTACCGGCCCGAGGTCGACGCCCCGGTGGTCGCCCGTCTCCGCGCGGCGGGCGCGATCGTGCTCGGCACCACGAACCTGGACCAGTTCGCCACGGGCCTGGTCGGCACCCGGTCCCCGTACGGCGCCGTCCGCAACGCGTACGACCCGGAGAGGGTGAGCGGCGGTTCCAGCTCCGGCTCGGCGGTCGCCGTGGCGCTGGGCATCGTCGACTTCTCCCTCGGCACCGACACGGCGGGCTCGGGCCGGGTCCCGGCCGCCTTCAACGGCATCGTCGGCCTCAAGCCCACCCGCGGCCTGGTCCCCACGACCGGGGTCGTCCCGGCGTGCGCCTCGATCGACTGCGTGACGGTCTTCGCCCGCACCCTCCCGGAGGCCGAACAGGCGCTCTCCCACATGGTGACGGGCACCGCCCCTTCCCTGCCCGGCCGCCGCCCCGGCCCCTGGCGGATCGCGGTCCCCGCACGCGAGCAGCTCGGCGAACTGGACGAGGGCTGGGCCCAGGCCTACGAGGCGGCCGTGGACCAGCTCGTCACGGCCGGCGCGTCCGTGCGCGAACTCGACCTCACGCCCTTCACCCAGGCCGCGGCGATGCTCTACGAGGGCGCGTTCGTGGCCGAGCGCTACACAGCGGTGGGAGCCTTTGTCGACAAGGCGACAGCGGCGAGGGACGACTCCCTCGACCCCACGGTCGCCGCCATCATCACCCGGGCCCGCGACCTCCCGGCCCACCAGCTCTACGCCGACCTGGACCGCCTGGCCGGGCTCCGCACCCGGGCGCTCACCGAACTGGCCGAAGCCGACGCCCTGTTGCTGCCGACCGCCCCGGGCCACCCCACCCTCGCCGAGGTCGCCGCCGACCCCCTGGGCGCCAACGCCCGCCTGGGCCGCTTCACCAACTCCACGAACCTCTTCGACCTGGCCGCGGTCGCCGTCCCGGCGGGCGAGGTGAACGGCCTGCCGTTCGGCGTGATGCTGATCGGCCCGGCACACACCGACGAGCGCCTGGCGAGGATCGCGAGCCTGCTCCAGCCGGAGACCCGCCTGGCGGTGGTCGGCGCCCATCTGACGGGCCAGCCGTTGAACCCCCAGCTCCTGTCCCTGGGCGCCCGCTACGACCGTACGACGACCACGGCCCCGGTCTACCGCCTGCACGCCCTGAGAACGGACCCGCCGAAGCCGGGCCTGGTCCACGTGGGCGAGGGCGGCGCGGAGATCGAGACGGAGGTGTGGCGCCTCCCGGCGGAGGGCCTGGGCCGCCTGCTGACAGGGCTCCCCCGCCCCATGGCCCTGGGCAGCATCGAACTCTCGGACGGAACCCGAGTTCCAGGCTTCCTGTGCGAACCCGGCGCATTGACGGACGCCGAGGACATCACGTCACACGGGAGCTGGCGGCACTACCTGGAACACAGGCCGAGCTGAGGTTTTGAGGGGCGCGGAGAACTGCGCGACCAGCCCCCACGCACCCGCACCGCCCCCGAACCCGTC
>NZ_LJBR01000348.1 GCF_001282115.1 Streptomyces sp. NRRL B-24085
CCCGAAGGGGCGCGGGGAACTGCGCGGGGAGATCCACCGGCCGGCGGGCAAAACACTGAGGGACCGCACCTCGGAAGGTACGGCCCCTCAGTTCAGGAGCTACAGCTCAGTGAGCGTTCAGTTTTGCCCGCCGGCCGGTGGATCTCCCCGCGCAGTTCCCCGCGCCCCTTCGGGGGCGCGTTTTTACCGGCCCGAGTGGGAATGCCGCTGTTCCAGGGCGTGTTGAAGCGTACGAACACGAGGAGGAGCGGTCACTGTGCTTGATCCGCAGGGTTTGTACGCATGGGAGCCCAAGGGCCTCGCCGTCGTCGACATGGCGCTCGCGCAGGAGTCGGCCGGTCTGGTCATGCTCTACCACTTCGACGGATACATCGACGCGGGCGAGACCGGCGACCAGATCGTCGACCGGCTGCTCGACTCGCTGCCCAACCAGCTCGTGGCCCGGTTCGACCACGACCGGCTCGTGGACTACCGCGCCCGCCGTCCGCTGCTCACCTTCAAGCGCGACCGCTGGACGGACTACGAGGAGCCCACCATCGAGGTGCGGCTCGTCCAGGACGCCACCGGAGCCCCCTTCCTGCTGCTGTCGGGCCCGGAGCCGGACGTGGAGTGGGAGCGCTTCGCCGCGGCCGTCCAGCAGATCGTGGAACGGCTCGGGGTGCGGCTGTCCGTGAACTTCCACGGCATCCCCATGGGCGTACCGCACACCCGCCCCGTGGGCCTCACCCCGCACGGCAACCGCCACGACCTCGTCCCCGGCCACCGCAGCCCCTTCGAGGAGGCCCAGGTGCCCGGCAGCGCCGAGGCCCTGGTCGAGTACCGGCTCATGGAGGCCGGTCACGACGTCCTGGGCGTCGCGGCGCACGTCCCGCACTACATCGCCCGCTCGCCCTACCCGGACGCCGCCCTGACGGTCCTGGAGGCCATCACGGCCGGCACCGGCCTGGTCCTGCCCGGCATCGCCCACGCCCTGCGCACCGACGCCCACCGGACCCAGACGGAGATCGACCGGCAGATCCAGGAGGGCGACGAGGACCTCGTGGCCCTCGTCCAGGGACTTGAACACCAGTACGACGCGGCGGCCGGCGCGGAGACCAGGGGCAACATGCTCGCCGAACCCGTGGACATCCCGTCGGCGGACGAGATCGGCCTGGAGTTCGAGCGCTTCCTGGCGGAACGGGAAGGCGACAACTGACACGCGCGGAGCGTCTAGGCTTCCGGGCATGCTGAAGGTGGGCCTGACCGGCGGTATCGGCGCCGGCAAGAGTGAGGTGTCGAGGCTCCTCGTGGAGCACGGCGCCGTCCTGATCGACGCGGACCGCATCGCGCGTGAGGTCGTCGCGCCGGGCACGCCCGGCCTCGCCGCGGTCGTGGCGGCCTTCGGCGAGGACGTACTCGCCGAGGACGGCAGCCTCGATCGGCCCAGGCTCGGCTCCATCGTGTTCGCCGACCCCGACCGGCTCGCCGTGCTCAACTCCATCGTGCACCCCCTGGTGGGCGCCCGCTCCCGAGAGCTGGAGTCGGCCGCCGCCGAGGACGCCGTCGTCGTCCACGACGTCCCGCTCCTCGCGGAGAACGCCCTCGCTCCGCTCTACGACCTCGTGGTCGTCGTCGACGCGAGCCCCGAGACCCAGCTCGACCGGCTCGTCCGGCTGCGCGGCATGACCGAGCAGGACGCACGCGCGCGTATGGCCGCCCAGGCGACGCGCGAGAAGCGCCTGGAGATCGCGGACGTCGTGATCGACAACGACGTACCCCTCGACGAGCTGCACCGACGGGTGCGCGAGGTGTGGGACGAGCTGGTGCGCCGGGCGCGCGCCTCCGGGACGTCCGAGGAATAGCGTCCCCCGGTCCGGGCGTTGAACCCTTCCAGTGAGGGAAGGACTCTGCCGTGCCCGAGATCAGCGGATCGACCGGACGTACTCCGGAGACGCATGTCATCGACTACCGCGCAGCCGAGCAGTTGCTCTCCGCGCGGGACCCGCGGGGCGCGGTGAAGCTGCTCGACTCCGTCATCGCCGCCCACCCGGAGAACACCGCGGCCCGGCTGCTGCGCGCGCGGGCCTTCTTCGCCGCCGCGCAACTGCGCCCCGCCGAGCTGGAGTTCACCATCGTCCTGGAGCGCGAGCCGGACAACGCCTTCGCCCACTTCGCGCTCGCCCGCACCTATGAGCGGCAGGGGCGGTCCGACCAGGCCAGGCGGCACTTCCGGCTGGCGGCCGCGCTGGACCCGAATCCGGAGTTCCTGAAGGCGGCGCGGTTCGACTCCTGACGGCCGCCTCGGCGTGCCGCGGCTACCGGGGGCGGTTCTCCGGTGGCCGGTACGGCGGGATATCAGGACCCGGCTGGTAGTGCGGGCCCTGGCGGATGTGCCGGAGGATCATCGTCGTGTCGACGGTGATCACCAGCCAGAGCACACCGCAGGCGATCGCCCACCCCGGGCGGCCGGCCAGCGCGAACGCGACCGTGCCGAAGATCGCCCAGACCAGCCCCCACACGCTCAGCCAGAACCGCGCCCGCAGTGCACTGCGCGCTGTCCTCGGCTCACTGCCCGTACGCATCGGGATCACCACTCCTCCTTTGCAACGTACTCTTCGGAACAGACGTCGACCACAGGGCCGACGAGGGGGGGCACCGCGTGCTGCCGGACGCCGACGAACTGGCCGAGGTGCTGGTGGAACTCGCCGTACCGCACGAGGACGTCAACGAACTCGTGCGGATGGGCCGGCGGGTCATGGACGACCCCGAGCTGCGGAGGTTCCTGGAACACTCCGTCGACGAACTGGTCCGGGACATGGGCAGGGCCGACGACCCGCTCGTTCTGCCCGAACTCGACTGGCCGGCCGGCGCCCTCCAACGCTGCTTCCCCGCCTACGTGTTCGTCGCGGCGCTGCCCCACACGCGCGCGTACCACCGCTCGCGCGGCATCCCGGACGAGGTGTCCCGGCGCACCCTCGCCGACCTCGGGCGGAACATGGCCGTGCACCGCAGGCGGTACGGCAGGGCGGGCGTGCAGTCACCGCGCTGGCTGACCCGGCACTCGCGGGGCGAGCTGTACCAGTTGGGGCGACTCCAGTTCGAGCGGACGCGGTACGGGGCGTGGAACAGCCGGACGCTTGCGGCGGCCGGGCTGGACCTCGCGCCCGGCACGCCCTGTCTGAGCCTGCACATCCCCGACTTCCTCGGCCCGCTGTCACCGGAGGCCTGCGATCGCTCCCTGGCCCTGGCCGCCGAGTTCTTCGCCCGGCACTTCGCGGACGAGCCGTACCGTGCCGCGCTGTGCCATTCCTGGTTGCTGGACCCGCAGTTGAAGGAGTACCTGCCCGCGGACTCCAACATCGTCCGCTTCCAGGAACGTTTCCGGACCGCTCCCCGGGACCCGGAGCCGGAGGACACCGAGCCGGTGCAGTTCGTGTTCGGTGACCCGGAGCTGCCTCCGGAGAGCCTGCCTCGGCGGACGGCGCTGGAGCGGGCCGTCGGCGACCACCTGAGGTCCGGCGGGCACTGGTACATCGGACACGGCTGGTTTCCTCTGTAACTCGGACGGGTGAACCTGTGCGACGGGGGAACGGCCGTGCGGACACCGGCCGTTGGACGGGCATGGAACTGAAGAGGCGAGCAGGACATCAGGGGACGGGACCGGGGGCGATCACCCCGGACGGATGCGCGGTCGAGCTCTACTCGCGGCTGCCCGTGGGAGCGGAGCCGGACATCGTCGCCGCGGCGGTGCCGGCGGGGGCGAGCATCCTGGAGCTGGGCAGCGGTGTGGGGCGCGTGACGGGTCCGCTGCTGGAGCGGGGGTTCACGGTCACCGCGGTGGACGAGTCCGCCGAGATGCTGGAGCGCGTGCGGGGGGCGCGCACGCTATGCGGACCGATCGAGGACCTCGACCTGGGCGAGACGTTCGACGTGGTGCTGCTCGCGTCGTTCCTCGTGCACAACGCCGACCTGGAGGTGCGGCGCGGGATCCTGCGCGCCTGTGCCCGGCACGTGGCGGCGGACGGCTGTGTGCTGATCCAGCGGGAGGGCGAGGACTACCACACCGGCCTGCCGCGTGAGCGGGTCGACCCCACCGGGTTCACCGTTCGGGTCGTGTCGTCGGAACCGGTGGCGCCGGGCGTCAACTCGGTCCACGTGGAGTACGAGTTCCCGGACGCCACCTGGACGCAGACGTTCCGGGTCCGCCCCCTGACGCGGGAGCAGTTCGAGGAGGCGCTGGGGGAGGCGGGGCTGCGCGTGGACCGGTATCTGACGGAGGACCGGATATGGGTGCGGGCGGTGCCGGTAGCGGGTCGGGCGGGGTGAGTTGAGGCCGGTGCCGGCTGGAAATCGGTGGCGTGGCGGCGATGAGTTCCGCTGAGGGTGCGGGTCTACCCCTGTGACAGCAGCACGGACCGCTTCCCACAGGAGACCCCGATGTCCGAGACCACCGTCCCCGTCACCGGCACCACCGCTTCCACCGCCTCCCCCGTCATCGCCGAGTCCCCGACCGCCCGCGGCCGCCGGGCCCGGATCGCCCTGCGCACCCTTCAGGTCGTGCTCGCCCTCTTCTACGTGATCGCCAGCGCG
This sequence comes from Streptomyces sp. NRRL B-24085, assembly GCF_001282115.1. Lineage (GTDB taxonomy): Bacteria > Actinomycetota > Actinomycetes > Streptomycetales > Streptomycetaceae > Streptomyces. The sequence continues at coordinate 4,570 of NZ_LJBR01000348.1, forward strand.
CTCCCCAAGCTGATCGCGCACCCGTCGGCCGCCGAGGGCTTCGACAAGATGGGCTGGGGCAGTGCGGGCATGTACACCATCGGCGTGCTCGAAGCGGCCGGCGGGATCGCCCTGTTGATCCCGATGCTGCAGTCGGTGGCGGCCACCGCGCTGAGCGCGCTGATGGTCGGCGCGTTCGTCGTCCAGCTCACCACCTTCGACGGGGAGAACGCGGCGACTCCGCTCATCCTGATCATCCCGCTGGCCCTGATCGCCTGGGCCCGGCGAGGACACAACGCGGACCTGCTGCGACTGGTGCGACGACGGGCATGACGAGCGCGACCACCCACGGTCACCACGCTGAGACCGGTGCCTTGCCCTTCGGGGGAGGGGGCCGGTCTCAGCGTGGTGACCGACGGGTGCCGGCTGCGGTATCCGTTCCGGGGCTCCTGTCTCCGAGTCCATCACCGGGTCCAGTACCGGGTCCGTTGCACCGGGGCCGTGTCCGGTTCGAGTCCGGGCCCCAGGTTCTGCCCCCGTGCGTCGGCTGCCGCTCCCGCGTCCGGCTCAGCGCGAGCGCCCGCTCCTGCCCGCGCTCCCGCCCCGGTCCGAACGGCGGGTCCGGTCCGTACGACGGGCCGTGCCCGAGTCGCCTGTCGCGTCCGGGTCGCCCGCACCTTCCGAAGCGTCGGGTCCGCTCAAGCCGCCGGATCCGCTCAAGCCGCCCGGTCCGCCCGGTCCGCCGAAGCGGGTCCGGCGGTTGCCTTCCGCGAGGCCACGCAGGCGCTCCAGCTCGCGGCGGTCGCGCTTGGTCGGGCGGCCGGCGCCGCGGTCGCGGATACCGGCGGGGGCGACGGCAATGCGAGGCGGGGGCGGGGGAGAGTTGTCGACATAGCACTGGGCGGCCACGGGGGCGCCGACCCGCTTGCGGATCAGACGCTTGACGATGACGATCCGCTCCCGTCCCTCCTGGCGGACGCGCACCTCGTCGCCGACGCGCAGGGAGTGGGCGGGCTTCACGCGCTCGCCGTTCACATGCACATGCCCGCCCCGGCAGGCGGTGGCCCCCGCGGAACGGGTCTTGACCAGCCGCACGGACCAGATCCAGCTGTCGGTGCGCACCGTCTCGCCGTTCTGCGGCCCGGCGGCCACCGCGGCGGCGACGGCGGCGGCGACCTTCGGGTCCGGGGCCTCGGAGCCCGGGGCGCCGGGAGCCGGGGCGTCCGGGCCGGCGATCTCAGCGCCGGGACCGTCGGCCCGCTCGTCGGCCCGTCCCGTCCCACCGGTCTCGTTGTCGTCCGTACGTTCCACAGCCATGGCTTCGACCTTAGTACCCGGGGCCGTGCACCCCGGGTGGGTTTTCCAGGCGGCACCCCGCAGCGCCGCCCGGCCACCACCGCCCCGGCCTCACCACCAGCGACTGCCCCGGCCGCCGCCACCCAGGCGACCTGCCCGTACCGTGGACCCGTGAACGCCCTGGACGATCTCGACCGCCGGATCTCCGGCTGTCGTGCCTGCCCGCGGTTGGTCGACTGGCGGGAGGAGGTGGCCCGGACCAAGCGTGCCGCGTTCGCCGACTGGACGTACTGGGGGCGGCCGGTGCCCGGCTTCGGGCCCGCGGACGCGCGGATGCTGATCGTCGGGCTCGCTCCGGCCGCGCACGGCGGGAACCGCACAGGACGGATGTTCACCGGCGACCGTTCCGGGGACGTGCTGTACCAGGCGCTGTACGACATCGGGCTCGCCTCGCAGCCGACCGCCGTGACCGCGGACGACGGACTCGAGCTGTACGGCGTGCGGGTCACCTCGCCCGTGCACTGCGCACCGCCCGCCAACAAGCCCACCCCCGGCGAACGGGACACCTGCCGGCCCTGGCTCGTCCAGGAGCTGAACCTGCTCAGGCCCACCCTCCGTACCGTGGTCGTCCTCGGCGCCTTCGGGTGGCAGGCCGCGCTGCCCGCCTTCGCGGCGGCCGGCTGGAGCGTGCCCCGTCCGCGACCCGCCTTCGGACACGGGATGCGCGTCCCGCTCGACGGACTCGAACTCTTCGGCTGCTTCCACGTCAGCCAGCGCAACACCTTCACCGGCAAGCTCACGCCCGAGATGCTCAGGGAGGTGCTGGGTACGGCGGCCGAGGCGGCGGGACTGCGGGGCCGTACCGCTGAAAGTGAGGGGACGAGGCCCCCGTACGACGGCTAGGGTCGCCGGATGCCTCTCTACCCGGAGATCGAACCGTACGCCCACGGCATGCTCGACGTCGGCGACGGCAACCGCGTGTACTGGGAGACCTGCGGAAACCCGGACGGCAAGCCGGCGGTGGTGCTGCACGGGGGGCCGGGGTCCGGCTGTTCCCGTGGGCGCGGCGGCTGTTCGATCCCGCCGCCTACCGGATCGTGCTGCTCGACCAGCGGGGCGCGGGGCGGTCGACGCCGCCCGCGAGCGCGTACGCGACCGACATGCGTGTCAACACGCTGCCGCATCTCATTGCGGACCTGGAGTCGCTGCGGCGGCATCTGGGGATCGAGCGGTGGCTGGTGTGGGGTGTGTCGTTCGGGTCGGTGCTCGGCCTGCGGTACGCGCAGACACATCCGGACGTGGTGACGGAGATGGTGCTGACCGGGGTCGCGACCGGCTCGAATCCCGAAGTGGCCTTGTTGACCAGGGGACTTGGGAAGATGTTCCCGGAGGCGTTCGAGCGGTTCGTGGGGGAGCTGCCCGTGGAGGAGCGGTCCGGGAACCTCGCCGCCGCCTACAACAGGTTGCTCGAATCGCCCGATCCCGAGGTGCGGGCGCGGGCGGCGCGGGCGTGGACCGACTGGGAGACCGCGATCGAGCCCGCCCCGCCGCGCTCGGTGCCGCGGTACGAGGACCCGGTGTTCCGTCAGGGCTTCGCCCGGACCGTCACCCACTACTGGGGCAACGACCACTTCCTGGGCGAGGGCAACGACGAGGGTGTCGTCCTGCGTGACGCCCCCCTGCTGAAGGACATCCCCGGCACCCTCGTGCAGGGCAGCCTCGACCTCGGCAACCTGCTCGGCACCGTCTGGCGGCTCCACCACGCCTGGCCGGGCAGCGAGTTGACGGTGATCGACGGCGGCGGACACAACGCCGGGGAACTGGGTACGGCCGCGATGGTGGCGGCGACCGACAGGTATGCCCGCCGCACGCACACCTAGCTCGTCTCGGCGGAGTCCCCGAACAACTGCCGTACCGTCGACTGATAGTTGGTGCGGACGTGCGCCAGGGCGTGCGCGCGGGCCCGGTCCGGGTCGCCCGAGGCGATCGCCTCGTACAAATCACGGTGCTCGACGAGGAGTTGGGGCCACTCCTCGTTGCGCCGGGTCATCCAGCGCAGCCGGCCGGCAACCGGTTCCAGGGCCTCGACCAGCAGGCTGTTGCGGGCCATCGCCACGATGCGGTCGTGCAGACGGCTGTTGACGTCCGTGATGGTCTCCGCGTCGCCCGCCTCCGTCGCGGTCGCCGCGAGGTCGAGGAGCCGCTGCACCTCGGCGAGATCCTCCGGGGTCGCCCGGGCCGCGGCCAGACCGGCGGCGTACACCTCCAACGCCTCGCGCAGTTCGAAGAGTTCCTTGACGTCGTTCGGGGTCAGCCGCCGTACGACCGTGCGGCGGGGGGTCTCGAAGTGGACGAAGCCCTCGGCGACCAGCGCGCGGATCGCCTCGCGGACCGGCACCCGGGAGACCCCGAAGCGGTCGGCGAGCTCCCGCTCGACGAGTCGGTCGCCCGGCCGCAGTCCGCCGGCGATGATCTCCTGCCGCAGGGTGGCCAGGACGCGTTCGCGGACGGCGCCGAGGGGCTCGGTGTTCGTCGTGGAGCTCATGGGGCCATCTTCTCCGACGCCTGAGCCGTCGTTGACGCCGGAGCTGTTTTACGCAGCGTTAACGGACGCGACATCGGTCAGAACTCTTGACGGCGGGACCATGTCGGCAGTTTGGTATACCAAAACTGGATGCCAGGCGGCCGCCATCCTCCTGTCCCCCGTCCTTGGAGGCCCTGTGTCCCTCGCCGACCGCGCCGAAGCCACCGGCGCACCAGCGTTCGTCCCCGACCCCCGGCTCACCAACGAAGACCTGGCCCCCGCCGGCAAGCGCAACTGGAAGGTCTTCGACCTCTTCGCCATGTGGATGTCCGACGTCCACAATCTCGGCAACTACACCTTCGCGGCCGGCCTGCTGGTCCTCGGCATGAACGTCTGGCAGGTCTTCACCTCCCTGCTCGTCGGCTTCGTGCTCATCTACGTCGGCATGAACTGGATGGGGCGGATCGGCCAGCGCCACGGCGTGCCGTTCCCCGTGGTCAGCCGCATCAGCTTCGGTGTGTGGGGCGCCAACGTCCCGGCCCTCATCCGGGCCGTGATCGCCATCATGTGGTACGGCATCCAGACCTACCTCGCCTCCGTCGCGGTCAACGTGATGCTGCTGGCCGCCTGGCCGGGCCTGGAGTCCTGGACGCACAGCTCCTTCCTCGGTCTCGACGCCCTCGGCTGGGTCTCCTTCCTGTCCCTGTGGCTGATCCAGGCGCTGATCATCAGTCAGGGCATGGAGTCGGTCAGGAAGTTCCAGGACTTCTGCGGCCCGGCGATCTGGCTGGTCATGATCGCGCTGGCGGTCTGGGTGCTGGCCAAGGCCGGCTGGAGCATCTCGCTCACCACCACCCCGCACCCGGTGTCGGTCGGCGAGCAGTGGCGGCAGTGGTTCGGCGCGATCGGCCTGATCCTCGCCACCTACGGCACACTGATGCTCAACTTCTGCGACTTCTCCCGCTTCGCACCGGACTACCGGACGGTCCGCCGCGGCAACTTCTGGGGCCTGCCGATCAACTCCACGGCGTTCGTGGTCGTCTCCGTGATCGTCACCGCGGGCTCGCTGGAGGTCTGGGGGCAGGCCATCACCGACCCGGCCGAGCTGGTCGCCAAGGTCGGCAACACCTGGGTGATGGTCCTGGGCGCGCTCACCTTCGCCATCGCCACCATGGGCGTCAACATCGTCGCCAACTTCGTCTCCCCGGCGTACGACCTCGCCAACGTCTGGCCGCAGAAGATCACCTTCAAGGTCGGCGGCATGATCAGCACGGTCGCCGCTCTGGTCGTGACCCCGTGGAACCTCTTCTCCAACCCCACGGTCGTCAACTACTTCCTCGGCGGCCTCGGCGCCTTCCTCGGCCCCCTGTTCGGCGTGATCATGCTCGACTACTACTGGGTCAAGAAGGGCCGCGTCGACGTCGACGAACTCTTCAGGGCCGAGCCCGGCTCCCGCTACTACTACCGCAAGGGCGTCAACCCCAAGGCGCTGTGGGCGTTCCTGCCGGCGGCCGGTGTCGCGGGCGTCCTCGCCCTGGTGAAGACCTTCAGCGACGTGGCCCCGTACTCCTGGTTCATCGGTACGGCCCTCGCGGCCGGCCTGTACGCGCTGCTGTGCCGCAGCGAGCGAGCCGCTCGCCCGGCCCCCGAGGCCGTGGAGGTCTGAGAGAGGTGCGAATCGTCGTCACCAACTGCAACACCACGCAGGAGATGACCGAGGAGATCGTACGAGGTGCCCGGGCCGCCGCAGGCCCGGGCACCACCGTGCTCGGCCTCACCCCCGCGTGGGGCCCCGAGTCCGCGGAGGGCTGGCTCGACAGCTACCTCTCCGCGGCGGCGGTCATCGACCTGCTGCGCACGTACGAGGGTCCTTCCTACGACGCCGTCGTCATGGCCGGCTTCGGCGAGCACGGACGGGAGGGCGTCCGGGAGCTGGTGGACGTACCGGTCGTCGACATCACCGAGGCCGCCGCCCATCTCGCCTGTCTGCTGGGCCGGCGCTACGGCGTGGTGACCACGCTGGAGCGGTCCTGCGGACAGATCGAGGACAGCCTGGAGCTGGCGGGCGTCGGCCGCAACTGCGCGGCGGTGGTCGGCACCGGCCTCGGTGTGCTGGACCTCGGCGACGAGGAACGCACCGAGACCGCCTTCCTCGCGGCGGCCGAACGGGCCCGGGAAGCCGGCGCCGAGGTGCTGGTGCTGGGCTGCGCCGGAATGACCGGACTGCAACGGACGGTGGGGGAGAAGCTGGGGCTTCCGGTGGTCGACGGGGTGGGCGCGGCGGTGAAGCTGGCGGAGTCGCTGGTGGAACTGGGGCTCAGCACCAGCCGGGTGGGCGGCTATGCCAGGCCGGTGCCGAAGCGGCGGGTGTGGGGTACGCGGCCGGACTGACACGGACTGGTCCGGCCCTGGTCAGGGACGCCAGACGTACCGCACGTCCGGCTCCCGCTCCTCGTTGCCGTTGCCGTCGGTGCGTTCGGCCTCGACGAAGCCGTGCCGTTCGTAGAAGCGGTGGGCCGGCCCGTTGACCTGGAAGGTCCACAGGCTCAGCCCTCGCGGGCTGCGCTCCTTGGCGAGCGTGACGAACCGGTCGCCGATGCCGTGCCCCCGCCAGTCGGGGTCGAGATAGAGCTGGGACAGCAGATCCCCGGCGAGGACCATCAGTCCGACGATCGCGCCGCTCCTGGACTCCTCGGCGACCCAGGTCTCCCGCAGCGGCACGACGACGTCCCGGATGTAGGCGCGCACCTCCTCGTCGGACCGCGGCCGTACCACCGTCGGCAACGCGGCGGCGAAGGAGCGCAGGTACACGTCGGCCGCGGCGGAGGCGTCCGGGGCGGTGGCCCGGCGGATGACGACCGCGCTCACCGTGCCGGCACCTCCGGCACCACGGCCGTCGCCGTGATCTCCACCAACTGGCCGGTGTACCCGAGGCAGGCGACTCCGATGAGCGTCGACGAGTGCGGACCGGTGCTCAGCCCGGACGCCTCGACGACCTCCCACACGGCGGACAGCACCGCGGGCTCGCTGCTCACTACGTGCACGTCGGTCGCCAGCACGTGCTCCAGGTCGCTGCCGACGGCGTGCAGTTGCTCCCGCAGGTTGGCGATCACCTGCTCGGCCTGCCGTGCGGGGTCCCCTTCGCCCACGAGATTCCCCCGGGCGTCCAGGGGAACGGACCCGGCGAGGAACGCGAGCTTCGTGCCCGCCTCGACGACGGAGGCGTGGGAGTAGGTCGGCGGCGGGAAGAGACCCGGGGCGGTGACTCGCTGGATCACGTGGACTCCTGTGACGAACGGCGGACAACCTTTCGATCATCGGGGCCGGGAGGACGGGACCGCATCCCAATTTCCGGGCCCTGCCGGCCTGCGCTCTTCCGGGCGAGGTCCGGGTACGCCGGGGAGAAGGCCGCGCAGACCCTGCGCCGCAGCAGCTCCACCGCGTCCGGTGCGGCCGGACGGCTCGTCGAGGAGGCCGCCGTACCGAACGGGCCGACGGCAGAGACAGCCGGCCTTGCCGTGCGCGAGCGGGAATCCCGCTGATCCCGAGCGGCCGGCGCAACATCCCGGCGGTCCAGAATTAATAAGCGTGCCACTGACAACGGGCCTTCGTAGGCTGCGGCCATGTGCCCCGAGCTCTCCGACGCCGACTTCCTCGACACCACCGCGGACCGCCTCGCCGCCCTCCCCGCCGTCCGGGCCGTGGCCCTCGGCGGCTCCCGCGCCCAGGGAACCGCGCGGCCGGACAGCGACTGGGACCTGGCGGTCTACTACCGCGGCGGCTTCGACCCCGCCGACCTGCGCGCCGTCGGCTGGGAGGGCGAGGTGTCCGAGATCGGCGGCTGGGGCGGCGGGGTGTTCAACGGCGGCGCGTGGCTGACGATCGACGGCCGACGGGTCGACGTCCACTACCGGGACCTCGACGTGGTGGAACGGGAGCTGGCGGAGGCGGAGGAGGGACGGTTCCGGGTGGAGCCGCTGCTGTTCCACCTGGCGGGCATCCCCACCTACCTGATCGTCGCCGAACTCGCCGTCAACCGTGTCCTCAGGGGCGGCCTGCCACGCCCGGCGGCCTACCCGCCGAAGCTCCGCCGCTCCGCCGCCGCCCGTTGGCGGGAGACCGCCCACCTCACCCTCGCCTACACCGAGGCCAACCACGCCCCGGCCGGCCGCCTCACCGAGACCGCCGGTGCCCTCGCCACGGCCGCCGTCCAGATGGGGCACTCGGTGCTGGCGGCGCGGGGGGAGTGGGTGACGAACGAGAAGCGGCTGCTGGAGCGGGCCGGGCTGCGGGACGCCGACCGGATCATCGAGTCCCTGACGTCCTCTTCCGGGCCGGAGTCGGCCGTCCGCGCGGTCGTGGAGACGCGGGAGCTGTTCGTCGGGGTCGGCTGAACGGCCGTCGGGGCCTCGGGCGGGTTGCGTTCATAAAGAACGTGGCTTTTGCATGCATCGTCACACGCGGGTAACACGAGCGCCCCGACCCGTCCAGGAACGCCGTCTACCGTGGACACCACAGTCCGACGCCCGGCCACCGTCGCCCGGAGGCGTGCCCCCGCCCCGACCAGACGACAGGAGCCCCGTGCCGCTCGCCCCACCGCCCTGGCTCGCCCATGCCCTCCGTGCTCAGCGGGGCCCGATCCCGTGGAACGCGGTCGTACGGGGGGCCCTGTCCGCCGGGCCGGTCCTTCTCGTCGCCGTACTCGTCGAGCAGACCTCGGTCGGTGTCGTCGCCGCCATCGCGGCCATGCTCGCCGGGATCAACGACCGGCCAGGGAGCAGGCGGGTCTCCGTGACGAGGATCGGCGTGCCCGCGCTCGCGGGCGCGGTGGGCATGGTCGTCGGGACGTACGCGGGGGAGTACGCGGGGGCCGTGGCCCTCACCGTCCTGCTCACCCTCGTCGGGCTGGTCGCGGGCGGCATCAGCGCCGTCGGACCCGTGGCCTCCGCGGCCGGCACGCAGTTGCTCGTCGCGTCGGCGATCGGAGCGGGCATGCCGTTGCCGGAGGAGGGGTGGCTGCGGGCCCTCGCCTATCTCGGCGGGGCCTGCTGGCTGCTCGCGCTGCGGCTCCTGCTGCCCACCCCCGGCGCCCTCGCCGGGGACTTCCGGTTCGACGGGGAGCGGGAGGCGGTCGCCGGGGTGTACGACGCCGTCGCCGACCTCCTCGACGCCGCGGGCACCGAACACGGCACCGCCTGCCGCGTCGCGCTCACCGCCGCTCTCGACCACGCGCAGGACGCACTCACCGGACCCCGGCTGCGCCGGTACGCCAGCTCGGCCGCCGAGCGGCGGCTGCACGCGCAGTACGCGGCCGCACTGCCGCTCGCCGAGGCCGCCACCGCGCTCGCCTGGGCGGCGGAAGCGGTGCCGGGACGGGCCTCCGCGGGGCCCCGGCGGCTCGCCGCCGCCGTACGGGAGAACACGCGGACCGGGCCGCTGCCGGCGCCCGACCGGTCCCGGCCCGCCCTGCGGGCACTCGACGACGCGTTGCTGCGGGCCGCCGAGGCGTTCGACCGGGGGCGGGGCGGGGACCTCCACACGCGCCGGCGCACCGTCCGGGACCTGCTGCGGTCCGTCCTGGGGGCCGGCGGACGGGAGTACGGCTTGCGGGTCGCCCTGTGCTTCGGGGCCGCCGTCGCCGTCGCACAGGCCCTGCACCACGCGCACTGGTACGGGGAGCACGAGCACTGGTACTGGCTGCCCGCCACCGCCGTCTTCCTCGTCAAGCCCGACCTCGGACCGCTCGCCTCCCGGGTGCTGTGCCGGGCCGCCGGGACCGTCCTGGGCGCGCTGGTCTTCGCCGGGTTCGCGCTCGTGCTGCCGCGGCCCGAGGGGCTCATCGCGCTGGTCGCCGTCAGCGGGGCGCTCATCCCGGTGGCCACCCGGCACTTCGCCGCGCAGACCGCCGTTGTCACAGTCCTCGTCCTGGCGCTGGTCATGGTCGGCGGCGAGCCGCAGGCCTCCGCCGGCCGGATCACCGAGACGCTGCTCGCCTGCGCCATCGTGCTGATCGTGGGGCACCTGCCGATGCCGGGGCAGCGGGGCGGGCAGGTGCGGTCCCGGCTGGCCGCGGCGGGCGGGGCCGCGCAGGCGTACCTCGCGCACGTTCTGGAGGAGACCGAGCGGGGGCCCGGTCCCCGGGAGACCGCGCGGCCCGGCCGACGGGGTGCCGAACCAGCCGCAGGGAACACCCTCGCCGAGGACACGGACACCCGCCCCCTGCGCTGGACCCTCCGTCGCGAGGCCTACCGGGCGCTCGCCGAGGCCCGTACCGCCATCGCCGTCGCCGCCGCCGAACTGCCCGCGCTGGCCCGGCACTCGGAGGGCGCCGACGAGATCGTCGCCGTGCTGGAGCGGATCGTCGACACGACCACCGCGTGCGCCGTCCACCTCGACGACTCCGGGCGACTCGGCTCCGACCAGGTCCACCGGCTCACCGAACTCCTCGACGAACTCGGCCGGCTCGACCGGGGACGGGTGCGAGCCGGGCTGAGGCTGCCCGAACTCCCGGCCGCCCGCTAGGAGTCACACCCGTACCCAAACCGGGGCGTGGTCCGAGCCGGGCGTCCCCACCCGCTTCCGCGGGTCCTCGTCCACCGACGGCAGGACGAGGGCGTCGTCCCGGTGCTCGGGCAGTCCCGTCCCCGCCTCCGCGATGCGCCGGGCCAGACGGTGGCTCACCAGGACGTGGTCGATCAGCTCGGCCCGTCCGAAGCTGACCCGGGAGAAACGGCGCTCCTCGGGTATGCACGGGGCGATGTCCCACAGCCGGAACGGATCGCCCAGGTCGGACTTGTGGAACGCACGCGGCCTGTCGAGCTCCGAGCCGGGCGGGCCGAGCAGGATCTGCGTGGTGGCGGCGTTGACGACGTCGTTCATGTCGCCGAGGACGATCACGTCCCGTTCGGTCCCGGCGCCTTCGAGCAGGAAGTCCGCGACGGCACGCAGGGTCGTCGCCTCGGCCGCCCGCCGGTAGAGGGCGTAGGCGCCGAAGCGGGCCCGTTCGGCCTCGTCGTGCGGCTGGAAGCGGCTCTTTCCCGGGGGCGCCGGGTACGACAGCAGCTTGGACTTGAGATGGGCGACCGCCACGTGCAGCACCCCGTCACCGGTGTCCGTCTCCACCGCGAGGAAGCCACGGCTGGTCTCGCGGTCGTGCGGACCGGGCTCGGTGCCGTCGTCGCCCTGCACGGGGCGCAGCCCCTCCGCGAACACATGGGTGTCCCGCCGCGTCCGCAGGGGAGTACGGCTGAGGAAACCGACCCGGATGCCCCGGCGGTCCGCGTGCCGGGAGAGCGCGATGTGCCACTCACCGCCGACAGCCTTGGCCAGGTCGGCGAGCGTCTCCTCCTGCACGACCTCCTGGACGCCGAGCAGAGCCGGGTCGAGCGCGGCGATCACGGAGGCGAGGGCCGCCACCTTCGCCTCGTACTCGGCCTCGGTCGCCGGAGCGCCGTCGCCGCTGCGCGGCAGCATCAGATTCTCGAGGTTCCAGGTGCCGACGAGCATGCCGGACCCCTTCCGCAAGGCGTACGACGGGCGGTGGTGAGGCCAGGGTGCACGCGCCCGCGCCGCCGCGACAGAGCGGCGACGGGATGCGCGGTCCACCCACTGCGAGGGCACGACCGCGTCGTACGGTGCCTGTATGACGCCTTCTCCCGCAGGTCTCATCATCTCTCCGTGCACCGTGCTCACGCACGACGATCAAGAGCGAATCGGGTTCGAGCGGGACGCCGCGATCGTCGTACGGGACGGTGTCGTCGCCGAGGTGACCAGCAGTGCTCGGGCTGCGGAACTGCCCGCGGCGGAGCGCATCGACGCGCGGGGGCAGATCGCCCTTCCCGGGCTCGTCAACTGCCACACCCACGCGCCCATGGTCGCGCTGCGCGGGATCGCCGAGGACCTGCCGACCGAGGAGTGGTTCAACGACGTCGTCTGGCCCATCGAGTCCAACCTCACCGGGCGGGACGTGGAGTTGGGGGCGCGGCTGGCCTGCGCCGAGATGATCCGGGGCGGGGTCACCTGCTTCGCCGACCACTACTTCTCGATGGACGCGGTCGCCGCGGTCGTCGAGGAGTGCGGCATCCGCGCCCACCTCGGCCAGGCGTACTTCTCCTCCCAGGGAGCCCAAGGCCGCGAGCGGTCACTGGAGTTCGCGCTGCGGTACCGCGGTGCCGCCGGCGGCCGCATCACCACCGCACTCGCCCCGCACGCGCCCTACACGGTCGACGACACCGACCTCGCCGCGACCGCCTCGCTGGCCCGTGAGCACGGCCTGCCCGTCCACCTCCACGCCTCCGAGAACCGCGACCAGGCCGAGGCGAGCCTCGCCAAGCACGGCGTCACGCCCATCGAGGTGCTGCGGCGCACCGGCATCCTCGACACGGACGTCCTGATCGCGCACGGCAGCGGCATCCTCGACCGCGACCTGCCCTTGCTGGCAAGTGCCGCGGGACGTACGGCCGTTGCGACCGCCCCGCGCGGTTACCTCAAGTTCGCCTGGCCCACCACCACACCGGTGCGCGCCCTGCACGACCTCGGCATCCCCGTGGGGCTCGCCACGGACGGGGCGGCCTCCAACAACTCCCTCGACGTGTGGGAGTCGATGGCGCTCACCGCGCTGATCCAGAAGTCCACCACCGGCGACCCACGGTGGCTGACATCCCGTCAAGCTCTGCACCACGCAACCATCCAGAGCGCCCACGCGGTCGGACTCGGCGACCGGGTCGGCAGCATCGCGCCCGGCCGCCGCGCCGACATCATCCTCGTCGACCTCACCGGCCCGCACACCCAGCCCGTCCACGACCTCGCCGCCACCCTCGTCCACAGCGCCCGCTCCTCCGACGTCCGCACCACGATCGTCGACGGCCGCGTGCTGATGCGGGACCGGGAGCTGCTGACCATCGACGTGGACACGGTCGTGGCGGAGCTGGGGGAGCGGATGCCCGCCTTGCTGGACCGCAGCCACGGCAGGCGGATACAGGACTACAGCACCTGAATTCCGGTCGTGCACAAGCACTTTGGCGCCAACCACGGGTGACCGGGCGGTCGCGCCGGGTGATTCCGCGCTACATATGACAGCGGGAACATCCGCCTGACGGGGAGGGCCGGCCGGATGGAGCTGACGATCAACGTCGCCGTACTGCTCGCTGTCATCATCGTCCTGCGGCTGCGCCGGCGAACACAGGCGCGGAGCCGGAACGACGAGAAGCTGACCGTGGCCATCGTGCTGGTCTTCGGGATCCTGATCGCTCCGACCGCCTTCGGGCACGGAGTCGTGGACGTCGTCGGCCAACTCGCCCAAGGGGTCACGGAGTCGGGCAGGCCCTGACCGCGAACCGGGAACCCAGCCGGGGAACGGCTTGCTCGTGTCCTCCTCTGTCCCTGATGCAGGCGTCGAGCCTCTGCTGCTTCAGCTCGGCGATCTGCTGGCATCCGGTTCTTGTCGCAGCGCAGGTGACGGCGGCCAGAGCCCTGTGCGCAGAAGCCGAAGGAGCCGGAGGAGCCGCAGGAGCCGCAGGAGCCGCAGGAAAAAAACTCCCGCGCCACCGATGAGTTCCGTCCCTCCCCGCGGTCACCACCCCGGACGGACCGTCGCACAGGAGGGGCCCATGGCGCTACCGGAGATCGTCTCGCGGGACGAATGGCGCGCGGCGCGCGAGGAGTTGCTGGTCAGGGAGAAGGCGGCCACGCGCGCGCGGGACGCCCTCAACGCCGAGCGGCGCAGACTGCCCATGGTCGAGGTGGAGGAGGAGTACGTCTTCGAGGGCGGCGACGGCAAGGCCACCCTCCTCGACCTCTTCGAGGGGCGCGGCCAGCTCGTCGTCTACCACTTCATGTTCGCCCCGGAATGGGACGCGGGCTGCCGGAGCTGTTCCGCCTTCCTGGACCAGATCGGGCACCTCGCCCACCTGAAGGCACGGGGGACGACGTTCGCGGCCGTGTCGAGAGCGCCGTACACGAAGATCCTGCCGTTCAAGGCGCGGATGGGATGGACCGTGCCCTGGTACTCGTCGTACGGCAGCGACTTCAACCGCGACTTCGAGGCCACCCTGGAGATCGCGGGGGAGCCGGCCGAGCGGCCCGGGGTGAGCTGCTTCCTGCGCGACCGCGACCGGGTCTTCCACACCTACTCGACCTACGAGCGCGGCCTCGACGGCCTCGGCTCCACCACCAGCCTCCTCGACCTGACCGCGCTGGGCCGGCAGGAGGAGTGGGAGGAACCCAAGGGACGTGCGTCGACTCTCGGGGCGCCTGCGGGCAGTGCGCGCATCCGATATCACGATGAGTACCAGGACTGATGCACAAAGCGACAGAAGTGACCGCTGAGTAGTCGGAATCTCACGCTTCGCGCTGAACCCGTGTCAACTACGTCTCAGTACGGCAACTCACCGAGGCTTTCGGGGCCTGGAAGGCGTTAACTCCTACAAGCGCTCCTACGGATGAGCGCACGCTTTCTGGAGGTGCAGGGTGGTGAACGGGCGAACAGTGCTCGAACGCTTTCCCGCTGGCGGGCCGCGCGGATCGTGGCCGGCCGAGGAGTTCGCGCAGGCGAGGCGTTCCGAAGGGCTGCAGGCGGAGGTCGTCATGGATCTCGCGTCCGACATGTTCCTGGTGATCGTCCGCGGTGGAGAGGCAGCGGTCGACGCCCTCGCATGAGGTCAGCCCGCCTCCTCGGCGGGCACCCTTGCCGTGAACTGCTTGGCCTGGAGCGAGTACAGCTCCGCGTAGACACCACCGGAGGCCAGGAGCTCCTCGGGCGTGCCGGACTCCACGAGCCGGCCCTGCTCCAGGACGTGCACCAGATCCGCGTGCCGTACGGACGCCAGCCGGTGGGTGATCAGGACGACCGTCTGACCGGTGCCGGCCAGGGCGCGGATCTTCTCGAAGACCTCCAGCTCGGCCCGGGCGTCCAGGGCGGCCGTCGGTTCGTCCACGATCAGGATGCGGCCGCGCCGGTAGGCGGCCCGGGCGATCCCGAGCCGTTGCCACTGCCCGCCCGACAGCTCGTGCCCGCCGCTGAAGTTGCGGGCCAGCAGTGTGTCCAGGCCGCGCGGCAGATCGGCCAGCACCTCCCTGGCCCCGGCCTCCGCGACCGCCCCGGACACCCGTTCGTCGGTCAGCGGCGCCGAGGTGCGGCCCACCGCCACGTTGACGCGGGCGGTGAACGGCCACCGCTTGAAGTCCTGGGCGACCATCGCGACCCGCTCGGCGAGCAGCCGCCGGTCCGCGTGCGCCGCGTCCACCCCGTCCCACAGGATCCGGCCCCGGTCGGGGGTGTACAGGCCTGCCAGCAGCTTCACCAGGGTGGTCTTGCCGGAGCCGTTCTCGCCGACCAGCGCGACGATCTTGCCGAGCGGCAGGGTGAGCGTCACGTCGTCGAGCGCGGGGCGGGCCGTGTCACCCGGGTAGCCGAAGGTGACGTTCTCGAAGCGGATCTCGCGCGGCTCGTCCGGCAGCGCGGTCCCGCCCGCCGGGATGGCCCACTTGGCGGCCTCCTCGTAGAGCCGCTGGAGGTCCCCGACGAACAGGGCCTCCTCGTGCAGCGCGTTCATCTCGACGACCAGGGTGTTCAGGCTCTGTGAGCCGGTGCGCACGGCGATCACGGCCGTTCCGGCCACCGACAGCGCCATCGCGCCCCCCAGCAGCAGCCCGCCGAGCGTCGCGTACGTCGCCACCGTGGCCAGGCCCGTCCAGGCCGCCGCGATCAGTCCCGTACGCGCGGCGAGCCGGGCCAGCTGGGCCTGCTCCGCCTCCGCCGTCTCCGCCATCGCGCGGTAGTGCCTGAGCAGGAACGGGCCCACCCCGTGGACCCGGATCTCCGGCGCCGACTCCGGCTCGATCAGCAGGGCGCCGAGCAGCCGGCCCGCCCGTACGTGCTGCACCCAGGTGTGGAAGGACTCGTACTGGCGGCGGGCGATGGTCAGCGCGCCCCAGCCGCTCGGGATCGTCATCGTGACCAGCAACGGGAGCAGCGCGGGGTGCAGCACGGTCAGCACGCCCGCCGCCGCGACCAGCGAGATCATCGCGTTCACCACCCGGGTCGCGAACGAGATCATCCGGCGGGCCGAGGTGGCGCCGTACTGCGCGGTGTCCAGCAGCTTGTGGAAGGCGTGGTCCTCGATCGCGGCCAGCTCCACGGTGGCCGCCTGCTCCAGGTACCGCTCGGTCGCCACCCGCTCGACCTTGGGTTCGAGCCGGCCCGTGGCGTACGTCGACGCCGCCCGCAGCAGCGCTCCCACGAACATGACGGCGGCCATGGTCACCAGCGCGGGCACGACACCCCGCAGCCGGTCCTCCAGGGCGCCCCCGCCGATCAGCCGCCCCAGCGCACTGTTGACGGCGAGGAGACTCACGGCCTGGGTCAGTCCCCGGCCGACCTCGGCGACCAGCACGATCCGCGCGGCCCGCCGGTCGGCCTGCCAGGCGAGCCGGAGACTCCCCGAGAGCAGCGAGGGCAGCCGGCCGACCATGGCCCGGAACCCCAGCTCCAGAAACGCGTCGGAGTGCGAGTTCCACCCCGCGTCGTAGCGCAGCGGCCCTCCGAAGAGCAGTCGCTCCGACTCGGAGACGCCGGGCTGCTCGACACCACGCCGTTTCCCCACCGCCGGCCTCCCCCCGATCGTGGACGGGGCAACTATGGCGGGGCGGACGGGACCTGGGCAGGGCGCAGAGCAAAGCAGGCGAAACAAGCGGGCGCACGCCGCAGGGCCTCGGGCGGGGGTCCGCCTCGGGATGCCGAGCGGGCGGTCCGGCTCGGGGAGCCGGGAAGGGGTCCGTGTCAGGGTGCCGGGAGGGGGGCCGCGTCAGGGTGTCGAGCGGGCGGTCCGGCTCGGGGTGCCGAGCGGGGGTCCGCGTCAGGGTGCCGGGAGGGGGCCGCGTCAGGGTGTCGAGCGGGGATTCGCCTCCGAGTGCCGAGCTGGCGGTCCGCCTCAGGGGGCCCGGCGGGCGGTCCTCCTCAGGGAACCTGTCCCGCCGGGCTGACCGGCCGGGACCACGTGGGTGTCGTCCCCGTCAGCCGGCACAGCGCCAGGTACAGCGGTATCGGCGGCGTGTAGGGCAGCGTCCCCTCGGCCCGGTGCACGAGGGACGGCACCACCGGGGCGTCCGGAACAAGCGCCCCGGTGGCGTACTGGGCGGGCACGGGCCATTCGAGCGCGTAGTCGGAGTCGGCGGGAACGAGCCACCACCAGTGCGTGCCGTCGGCGTACACGCACCCGACCCGCGGCAGCCGGGACAGGAGCTGCTCGCTCAGCAGTGCCGGTATCCGCACCGCGTCGCAGCCCAGCGGCGCCGTCATCCCCTCCGGGACGGCCAGCCTGTGCGGTGTCCCCGGCGTCCGCAGCCCGCGTCCGAGGCGGACCAGCGTGTCCAGGGTCAGCACCTGGCCGCCGGGCCCGCTCCTCACGCCCATGCGTCCGAGCCCCCCGCTCCGTGCTCGCGGGCCGCCCCCTCGGGCGCCGCTCTGTGGTGTTCCTCGGCCTCGTCACCCTGGCCCGGCTCCCCGGAGGGCACCGGCTTGGGGCGGGCTCCCCAGCCCAGGTCGTTGCGCGGGCCCGCGTCGGTGCGGGGCTCGTCCGCCTTGCGGGGCAGCTCCGCCCAGACCAGCAGCCCGGGGCCGTGCTCGTGGGCGCCCCACGCGTGACAGAGGGAGTCGACGAGGAGCAGTCCCCTCCCGTGCTCCTCTTCGCCGCGCTGCGGGGACGGATGCGGTTCACCCGGCGCGCAGCCCTCGTCACGGACGGCTATCCGCACCAGGTCGTCGTTGTCGTGCAGCTCGCAGACCACACGGCTGCTCGCGGTGTGCACGATGGCGTTGGTCACCAGCTCGGAGACCACCAGGGCGGCCGAGTCGCAGGTGTCCTCACAGACCGACCAATGGGTCAGCCGCGCCCTCGTCAGGCGTCTGGCCTGCGCGGGAGAACCCGGATGCGCGGCCAGCTCGAAACGGAACCGGCGCCGGGCAGCGGCCCTGTCGGGCCCCAGTCCCGCGACAGCACCGAGACCCTGGGGGCGGTCTTCGGCAGCGTCTGTTCCTAAGGGCGGGGACGGAATCACGCTTGCCACTATCGCCCCGTCGTGAACACTTGGCAAGTGTCACTCTGAAAAATGCAGAGTGCTGTGTGACGCGGTGAGAGGCCGTGGCACACTGCTCGCAACAGCATGTCGAGCGGCGCCAGTTGGGATCACCGAAGATCCGTACGCACGGTATTCGTATCCGTACAGATCTTCGAATCAGGTCTTCGAATGGCGCCGCTGGCCTGTCAGCATGCTGGTGGCTGTGACGCCCGTACATGCCTTGACGCGCCGAATGTGACTCAGTGGAGGTGGAGCGTGAGCGAACCGCGGTCCGCGCCGACGGTCGGCCAGGTCGTCCTCGGTCGGCGCCTGCTGGACCTGCGGGAACGCGCCGGGCTCAAGCGCGAGGAGGCCGCCCGCATCCTCCGGGTCGCCCCCGCCACCGTCCGCCGTATGGAGATGGCCGAGGTCGGGCTCAAGATCCCCTACCTGCAACTGCTGCTGAAGGCCTACGGCGTCTCCGACCAGGAGGCCGAGGACTTCGTGCAGCTCGCCGAGGACGCCAACCGCCCCGGCTGGTGGCAGCGCTTCCACGACGTGCTGCCCGGCTGGTTCTCGATGCACGTCAGCCTGGAGGGCGCGGCCGCGCTCATCCGCGAGTACGAGCCGCACTTCGTGCCCGGTCTGCTCCAGACCGAGGACTACGCGCGTGGCGTCCTGCGCTCGGGCGCCATCGGCCAGACCAGCCCCGAGGACATCGAGCGCCATGTGGCCCTGCGCATGGAACGGCAGGGACTGCTCACCCGTCAGGACGCGCCCCGGCTGTGGGTGGTCATGGACGAGACCGTGCTGCGCCGCCCCGTCGGCGGCCCGGAGGTGATGCGTGCGCAGATCGACAAACTGCTCGAGGCGACGAAGCTGCCCAACGTGACGCTCCAGGTCGCCCCGTTCGCCAACGGGCCGCACCCCGGGACGTACGGGCCCTTCGTGCTCTTCCGATTCGCCATGCCGGAACTTCCGGACATGGTCTACAGCGAGTACTTGACCGGCGCGGTCTATCTGGACGCGCGAGTCGAGGTGGCGACCCACCTCGAGGTCATGGACCGCATGGCGGCGCAGGCCGCTACGGCACATCGCACGAAGGAGATCCTCCGGGATCTCCGCAAGGAGCTGTGAATGAATCGCATCAAGCCCCGTCTCCCCGTCTACAACGGCATGCCTGCCCGGGAGCTGGGGAGCGAAGGCTGGCACAAGCCGTGGAGCGGCGGCAACGGCGGCAACTGCCTGGAGGCGATGAAGCTCGCCGACGGCCGGATCGCCGTGCGCCAGTCCACCGACCCGGACGGACCGGCGCTGATCTACACCACCGACGAGATGACCGCCTTCATCGAGGGCGCGAAGGCGGGGGTGGCCGACTTCCTGCTCTCCTGACTCGTTGCGCCATTGCTAAGCACTGAATCGTCGGGACCGACCGAGAAGAGTGAGAAGAGGGCGTAGAACCAGGACGCCGAACGACGCGGAGCAGCCACCAGCCTGCCGACAGCCACCACCGGCAGGGGTGGCTGTTCCGCTTTTCCGGCACTCTGCACAGAGGGGCGGGGTCGAGGGCCCGCGGTGGCTTCCTACAGAGGCAGGCCTCCTGGCGCCAGCACCGCGCACAGTGCCTCCAGGGCCGCTCCGTACGCGTGCTCAGGAGGCGTCGCGTACCCGACGACCAGGCCGTCGTGGGCCGGCATGTCCGTGTCCGGGTGGCGGAAGCCCGCTAGCCCGTCGAGCCCCACCCCGTGCCGTACGGCGCTCTCGACGGCGGACCGCTCGGTGCCCGGCGGCAGCCGCAGCACCGCGTGCAGCCCCGCCGCGACCCCGCCGACCTCGATGTGCGGCGCGTGCTCGGCCAGCGCGGCGACGAGCCGGTCCCGGCGACTGCGGTAGCGCTGCCGCATCCGCCGTACGTGACGGTCGTAGGCCCCGGAGGCGATCAGATCGGCGAGGGCCAGCTGGTCGAGCACGCTCGCCCAGGCCTCCCGCTCGCCCTTGGCCGCGAGCACCCCGCCGACGTACCGCTCCGGCAGCACCATCCAGCCCAGCCGCACCGCGGGTGACAGGCTCTTGCTGACCGAGCCGATCAGGATCACCCGCTCGGGGTCGAGGCTCTGGAGGGCGCCGACGGGCTTGCGGTCGTAGCGGAACTCCCCGTCGTAGTCGTCCTCCAGCACCACCGCGCCACGCGCGCGTGCCCAGTCGACCACCCCCGCCCGCCGCTCGGCGTGCAGCGGACCGCCGGTCGGGAACTGGTGGGCGGGCGTGAGCAGTACGGCCCGCTCGCGGCCCAGCCGGTCGACCCGAGCGCCGTGCTCGTCGAGGGGGAGCGGCACGGTCCGCACGCCCGCGGCAGCGAGCAGCTCCCGGTGGAAGGGCAGCCCGTACGCCTCGACGGCGAGCGGACCGCGCAGGATCCGTCCGCCGCGGACCGGACCGCCGACCCGGTCTCCGTCTCCGCCCGTGTTTGCGCCTGCGCCTGCGCTTTCGCCTGTGCTTCCGACTCTGCTTTCGCTCCTGCTTCCCGTTCCGGGTCCGAAGAGCAGCCGCAGGGCGTGCGCGAACCCGGAGCAGACGACGATCCGGTTCGGCTCCGTCCGCACGCCACGCGCGCGTGCGAGGTAGTCGGCGAGGGCCGCTCGCAACTCCGGCCGCCCGGCGGGGTCGCCGGGACCGAAGACCTCGTTGGGGGCCTGGTGGAGGGCCCGGCGGTAGGAGGCGAGCCAGGCGGACCGGGGGAAGGAGGAGGCGTCGGGAGTGCCCTGGCGGAGGTCGTGCCGGACGGGCCCGTCGTGGGGTGGGGCGTGCGGGGCACGCGCGTGTGCCTTCGGGGGTACGGCGACGGGGAGCGGCCGGGTCCGTTCGGCGACGTGGGTGCCGGAGCCCTGGCGGGCGGTGAGCCAGCCCTCGGCGACGAGTTCGGCGTAGGCGTCGGCCACGGTGTTGCGGGCGACCCCGAGGTCGGCGGCGAGCGAGCGGTACGGCGGCAGCCGGGTGCCCGGGGCGAGCCGTCCGTTGCGCACGGCGTCACGCAGCGCCGTGATGAGCACGGCCCGCCTGCTGCCCGGCCCTGAGAGCTCCAGGTGCAGGTCGGAGCCGATCCGTTCCGCGTAATTGACCCATGATTCCGCCACGGAAATGCACCTTACAGCCGGTCTTTTCAGGCCGTAGGTTCATTGCATGACCACGACGAACCAGCACGTGACGGAAACGGCTCGACTGAACCTCGCGAAGGCCGCCCCGAAGGTCTTCCGGGCACTGATCGGCTTCGACACGGCGGCCCGTGAGGGGCTCGACCCCGCTCTCGTCGAACTGATCCAGATCCGCGCCTCCCACCTCAACCACTGCGCGTACTGCCTCCACATGCACACCAACGACGCCCGCAAGGCCGGCGAGTCCGAGGACCGCCTCCACATGGTCCCGGTGTGGCGGGAGGCCCGGCATTTCTTCACCGAGAGGGAACAGGCGGCCCTCGCCCTCACGGAGGCGGTGACCCTGGTGGCCGACGGGGGAGTCCCGGACGCGGTCTACGCACAGGCCGCGGCCTGCTTCGAGGAGCAGGAACTGGCCCATGTGCTGTCCCTGATCCTCACGATCAACACATGGAACAGGGTGGCCTTGGCGACGGCGAAGGTGGCGGGGACGGACGAGCGGGGG
>NZ_LJBR01000349.1 GCF_001282115.1 Streptomyces sp. NRRL B-24085
ATCAACCCGCAGCCACGCTACCCGTACCGGTTCGTGCAGGCGGACGCGATCGCGTTCGTCCTCGAACACGGTGCGGAGTTCGACTTCATCCATGCCTCGCCCCCGTGCCAGCACGACAGCGACTGCCAGCGCATCCAGGACAACGCCCACCCCGACCTGATCGCCCCCACCCGCGCCGCCCTCGAAGCATCCGGCCGGCCGTGGGTGATGGAGAACGTGCGGGGCGCACTGCCCAAGCTGCACGCTCCGGTGATGCTGTGCGGGCCTATGTTCGGCCTGGCCACGTACCGCCACCGCTACTTCGAGACCGGCGGCGGCTTCACCCTCGACCAGCCGGACCACCCGGCGCACACGGTCCCGCAGGCCAAGATGGGCCGACCCGTCCCGCCCGGCCACTACGGGCAGTTTGTCGGCAACTTCTCCGGCGTCGACCTCGCCCGCCGGGTCATGGGCGTGCCGTGGATGAACCGGGACGGCATCCGCGAGTGCATCCCGCCCGCCTACGCCGACCACATCGGCCGCGCAGCCCTGGCCGCTCTCTCCCCGGTGCTGGGGGTGGCGGCATGAGCGAGGACCTGATGCGCGCCGCGCTGGAGGCCGCCGCGCGCGGCTGGCACGTCTTCCCCCTGCGTCCCGGCACCAAGCGGCCCGCCCTGCACGGCGAGGCCGCCTGCCCCCGCACCGGAGTCTGCGCGAGCGGCCACCGCAAGTGGGAACAGCGCGCCACCGCCGACCCCGACCGCATCCGCGCAACCTGGTCCCGGGCCCCGTACAACGTCGGCATCGCCACCGGCCCCTCCGGGCTGGTCGTCATCGACCTCGACCTGCCCAAAGACAAGGGCAGTTCGGACGCGCCTTCCGGCGCGGCAACCTTCCAAGCGCTCTGCGAGCGCGCCGGCCACGCCGTCCCCGGCACCTATCGGACCCGGACCGCGAGCGGCGGAGAGCACTTGCACTTCACCGCCCCGGACGGCGTCCGTCTCGCCAACACGGCAGGCACCATTGCCCCGTTGGTCGACACCCGTGCGTGGGGCGGTTACGTGGTCGCCGCCGGGTCCCGCACCCCCGCCGGAGCCTACGAGGCGCTGTGCGGCTCTGTGGCGGCCCCTCTGCCGTCCTGGCTGCAAAGCATCCTGCAACCGGCCCCCAGGGCGCCTCAGGCCCCTTCAGTGGCCGTAGCGGGGCAATCACGGCGATATGCGGATGTAGCGCTCACCGCTGAGACACGGAACGTCGCCACCGCCCAACGCGGCGCGCGGGAAGCCGCGTTGTTCCGTGCCGCGCGCGCCCTGGGACGCTTCGTCGCGTGGGGCGACCTCCCCCGGCACGTGGTTGAGCAGGCTCTTCAGGAGGCAGGCGAGGCGGCCGGACTCACCGACGCTGAGTGCCGCTCCACCCTGCGCAGCGCCCTCAACTGGTCCATCGCCCACAACACGGTCAGGCGGGATGCGGCATGAGCACCCCTGACCGCCCCTCCCTGAAGAGCATCCCCACCACCCCTCCCGGCCCGCAGGCACGCCCCATGGCCTGCGGGCCGGGAGGGGTGGTGGGGATGCTCTTCAGGG
>NZ_LJBR01000035.1 GCF_001282115.1 Streptomyces sp. NRRL B-24085
TGGCCGGGACGTCGAGGGTGCCGGAGCGGACATGGCGCTCCTGGCCGCCGCCGTGCAGCACGGGGACGGGGGTCCACTCGCGGCCGAGGACGAGCGCCCCGATGCCGTACGGTCCGCCGATCTTGTGGCCGGAGACCGTCATCGCGGCGAGGCCGGAGGCGGCGAAGTCGACCGGGACCTGGCCGAATGCCTGGACCGCGTCGGCGTGCAGCGGGACGCCGAACTCGGCGGCGACGTCGGCGAGTTCACGGACCGGCAGGATGGTGCCGATCTCGTTGTTGGCCCACATGACCGTGGCCAGGGCGACGTCGGCGGGGTTCTGGGCGATGGCCTCGCGCAGGGCGTCGGGGTGGACCCGGCCGTGCTTGTCGACCGGGAGGTACTCGACGGTGGCGCCCTCGTGCTCGCCGAGCCAGTGGACGGCGTCGAGGACGGCGTGGTGCTCGACGGGGCTGGCCAGGACCCGCGTCCTCGCGGGGTCCGCGTCGCGCCGGGACCAGTACAGGCCCTTCACGGCGAGGTTGTCGGCCTCCGTGCCGCCGGAGGTGAAGACGATCTCGCTGGGCCGGGCGCCGAGCGCCTCCGCGAGGGTCTCACGGGATTCCTCGACCGTACGGCGGGCCCCGCGGCCGGAGGCGTGCAGGGAGGAGGCGTTGCCCGTGACGCCGAGGTGCGCGGTGAGTGCCTCGACCGCCTCGGGGAGCATCGGGGTGGTCGCGGCGTGGTCGAGGTATGCCATGGTGACGCCGATTCTACGGGTCGCGGGTGCGCGTCCTCAGGCCAGGACCGGCCGGTGCCACGGCCTCAGAAGCTCCAGGACGGCGTGTTGTCGAACTGCATGAAGGCCACCAGGACCAGCAGGTCGGCCACACCGAGTCCGAGGCCGAGGTAGGCGCGGCCGCGGCGGGCGGTGCCGCGCCACAGGGCGACCGAGGCCAGGACGATGGCGATCGGGCCGAGGAAGACGTTGAGGACGAGAAGGCCGAGGAGACCGAGGACGAAGGACGCCACGGCCATGCCGTCGGCGTCACGGGCGCCGGTCCGGCGGCTGGCCTGCGCGGTGAGCTGCATGGTGATCAGTGCTCCTGGGGACGGTCGGGCGGCGGTCAGTGGGACGGGGTGCGGCGGCGGGCGTGGCGCTCGCGGAGCGCGAAGATGCCCAGCCAGGCGGCGATCACGACGGCGGCGACGGCGGTGAAGGTGAGCGGCGCGTGGGCGACGGTGCCCAGGACGACGCCGAGCAGCATGAGTGCGGCGACGAGGAACAGCATGGGACGGATCCCCCTCCGGTTCGGCAGTCGTTACGTTTGGGTGAACAGTTGTAGTTACAGTTGTTCACTGACTTGAGAGTCTAGCGCGTCGTACGGCTTTCCAATTACGGAGAACAGTTGTTAACTGGATGACATGAGTCACACCCTCGGCATCCGGCAGGCACAGAAGCAGAAGACCCGGCAGGCGCTCCTGGACGCGGCGTTGGCCCTGTTGGAGGAGCAGAGCCTGAGCAGCCTGGGCCTGCGCGAGGTCACGCGTGCCGTCGGGGTCGCGCCGACCGCCTTCTACCGGCACTTCCGCTCCACCGCGGACCTCGGCGTGGCTCTGGTCGAGGAGGCGCTGGGCAGCCTGCACCCGATGATCCGGACGACGGTGTCCACGGCCGACGACCACGGTCAACGCATCAAGCGCGCTATCGAGCTGATCGCCGGTCATGTGGACGCGTACCCCGCCCACGTCCGTTTTATCGCCCGGGAGCGACATGGCGGGGTCCAGCCGGTCCGGGAGGCCATCCGCGACCAACTGGCCCGGTTCGGGCAGGAGGTGAAGGACGAGCTGGCCAAGGACCCGGTGTCCGGGGGCTGGAGCGACGAGGACCTGCTGATGCTGGCCAACCTCTACGTCGACCAGATGCTGATCACGGCCTCGCTGTTCCTGGAGGCCCTGGAGGCGCCCCCGGAGGAGCGGGACCGGGTCTGCCAGGTGGCCGAGCGCCAGATGCGGCTGATCGGCATCGGCCGCGAGCACTGGCTGGATTGAGACCCCCGGCTCGTCAGCTCTGCGTCGCCGCCGCGCTCGCCGCCGCGCTCGGCGCTCCGCTGGGCGCGCCGCTCGGGGCCGCGCCGCCCGCACCGCCGCCGGGTCCGCCGCAGCCGCCCATGCCGCCGCCGGGGCCGCCCTGACCACCGCCGGGGCCGCCGCTCGGCATGCCGGAGGGGTTGCCGCCGGGCGCACCCGAGGGCCGGGCGGTCCCGTCGGCCGTCGGGGCACCCGAGGGGACGCCGCTGGGCATGCCGGAAGGCTTGCCGCTGGGGGCCAGACAGTTCTGCTGCCCCGAGGTGCCGCTGTCCGAGGTCGACGACGAGCCGCCCGAGCCGCAGGCCGCCAGGGCGAGGGGCGAGAACGCCAGCAGGGCCACGGCGGGGAGGAGACGCACACGCTTCATGAGAGACAGCTCCAGGGAAGATGAGGAAGTCCTGAGGCCGGGAACTCTCCCAACTCCCCCTGGGTATGCGTTGAGTTGAGCCTGTCCCTCACCTGTGCAGCAGGCGAAGCGCGGCCAGAACACGGAGCCTCAGCTGCTCGGCGTCCTCACCTCGCCGGGCCCGGGGTGCCGCTCAGCCCAGCCGCACCCGCGCCAGCTGCCTCGACTGGGCGACCAGCCGGTCCGCGGTGTCCCAGACCTCGGCGTCCTCCTCCAGGAAGCCGCCGGCGAGGTTGCGGGTGGTGATGGAGATCCGCAGGGGGCCCGGGGCGGGGCGGCACCTCACGTGCACGGTGAGCTCGACCGTCGGGACCCAGCCCTTGAGGCCGAGTTCGAAGGCCGTCGGCGGGAGCGCGTCCACCGCGAGGAGCAGGGAGAGGGGGTCGGCGTCCCGGCCGTCGGCGAGGCCGAACCAGGACCGCATCTCGCCCTTGCCGGACGGGGCGCCGAGGGCCCAGCCGAGCGTCGAGGGGTCCAGCTTGAGCATCAGCCGGTCGGTGATGGCGGAGCTGCCGTCGACGGGAGCCGGCCCGTCCTCGGGGCCGAAGCACTGGTCCATGGGCGGGATCGCGGGCGGTCTCGCCGTCGTACGGACGTCGTCGGGCAGGGCGTCGAGGTCGCCGTAGGAGGCGAGGACGCGGATGCGTTCGACCTCGCGGCCCTCGTCGTCGTACTGGAAGAGCGAGGCCTGGCCGGTGGAGAGGGTGCGGCCGGCGCGGACGACGTCCGTGCGGATCACCGCCGGTCCGGGCTGGGACGCGGTCAGGTAGTGCGCGGAGACGGTGAACGGGTCGGCGTGCGGCAGGGCGTCCGCGAGGGCGCGGCCCAGGACCGCCAGGAGGTAGCCGCCGTTGACGGCGCTGATGATCGTCCAGCCCGCGGAGAGGTCGATGTCGTAGACGCCGGGCGCCCGGCGGGTGACCGCGGTGTCCCGGTCGAACTCGCTGTCCCCGATCGTGGCGCGCGTGGCGGAGGCTGCTTCTGGCATGCCTGAACGCTACAACAAGCAACTACTAAGCGGTAGCTTTGTGGCCGTTCCGTCTCGCGCCGGCCAGGTGAGACGCGTGCAATTTCTCGGTAAGTGTCCGTACTCGTCCGTAAACCCCCGCTGCCGCCTCCCCCTCTACAGGGACATGAGCCTCACCGGGACCGCGTTCCTCTACACGCTGATCGTGCTGTCCGTCGTCGCCGTCGTGCTGCCGCTGGCCCTGTGGTCGCGGCTGCCGGGACCCCGGATCGCCCGCGCCGCCGCCCGCGTGGTGATGGTGCTGTTCGCCCAGGGCACGGCCGTGGCCCTCGTCTTCGTGCTGGTCAACAACCAGAACAACCTGTACGACAACTGGGCCGACCTGCTCGGCACCGGCGACCACGTCCAGCAGGCCGCGAACCTGGGCGCCGACGGCACCGGCGGGATCTCGCTGAAACGCCTGCCCAAGGTGAAGCAGCACTTCTCCGAGGTCTCCGGGCCCGGCATGGAGGGCGTACGGGTCACCCAGCTCAAGGGCCGGGTCTCGGGTGTGAACGCCGAGGTCTACGTCTGGCTGCCCCCGCAGTACCGCGAACCCGCCTACCGCCACCACAGGTTCCCCGTGGTGGAGCTGCTGTCCGGCTATCCGGGCTCGGCGAAGGCCTGGTTCGGCTCGCTGCACGCGGTGAGCCGGCTCCAGCCGCTCATGCGGGACGGCAGGGTGGCGCCCTTCATCCTGATCGCCCCGCGCATGAACCTGCTGGCCGGGGTCGACACCGGGTGCGCCAACATCACGGGCACCGTCAACGCCGACACCTGGCTCAGCGTCGACGTGCCCAAGATGGTCACCGACAACCTCCGCGCCCAGTCCGGTCCGGCCGGCTGGGCGGTGGCCGGGTACTCGGCCGGCGGGCACTGCGCGACCAAGCTCGCCGTCGCGCACCCGGACCGCTACCGGGCCGCGGTCAGCATGTCCGGCTACAACGACCCGATCGGCGAACGCAACTCCCTCGCGGCCGAGACCCCCGCCCTGCGCCGCGCCAACAACCCCTACGTACTGCTGCGCGAGGCCCGCACCCCGCCCGCGGTCGCGCTCTACGAGTCCGGTCAGCCGGGCGACGGCTACGAGGCGGCCATGGGCCTGGAACAGGTCGCGAAGGCGCCGACGACCGTGCACGTGGTCTACGTCCCGAAGAGCGCGGGCGGCCACAACATGGCGCTGTGGAAGCCGCAGGTGGTCCCGGCCTTCCGCTGGCTGACCGAGGAGATGGGGCTGCTGCACGGCCGGGCGGGCGCTACTCCTCACGCACGGTCGACCGGCGGTTCCACGCCCGCGGAGCTCGCCAGTGGAACCGCATCGCGAGCAGGCGCAGTACGAAGGCGGTGAGCGCCGCGAGCCCGCTGGTGAACGGGGTGAGGGCGCCGTAGCGGATGCACAGCACGACCATGGTGGCGCCGACGATCGCCGGGACCGCGTACAGGTCGCGGTCCCAGCGCAGCAGCGAGGGCACCTCGTTGGCGAGCACGTCCCTGAGCACACCCCCGCCGACGGCGGTGGCGAGGCCGAGGGTCGCCGACTGGGTGAGGCCGAGCCCGTACTCGTACGCCTTCGTCGTCCCGGCGACGCAGAACAGGCCGAGACCGGCCGCGTCGAAGACGTTCACGCCGGCCTGGATGCGCTCCACGTGCGGGTGCAGGAAGAAGACCAGGAGGGCGGCGAGCAGCGGGGTGATGAAGTAGCCCAGGTCCGTGAAGGCGGCGGGCGGTACCGCGCCGATGATCAGGTCCCGGAACAGCCCTCCGCCCAGCGCGGTGACCTCGGCGAGGACGGCGATGCCGAAGACGTCGAAGTTCTTGCGGACGGCCAGCAGCGCGCCGGAGATGGCGAAGACGAAGATGCCGACGAGGTCGAGCGTGTGCTGGACGGAGGGCGTGAACAGTTGCTGGAGCACACCGCATTGTCCCGCACGGCCTGTTGCGGGATGCGCCGAGCGGGAGAGCGACGGGACTGCTCCGCGCTCTCCCGCTCGGGGGGGTGCAGGACCTGGCCTGCTCGTCATGCCCTACTTGTCGGCCGGGTCCTCACGGTCGGCTTCCGGTTCCGTGGTCGACTCGCCGGTCTTCAGCGGTGCCGCGGGAGCGGTCCGCGCGCCCGGACCCGTCTTCGCGGCCGTGGCCTCGACGTCCGCTGCGGCCTCCGGCTCCGGCTGCTCGGCCGAGTCCGCCGCTTCCCCGGCGGCCTTGGCGTCGGCCTCCTTGCCGCCCGGCACGGATCCGGCCACCGCCGCGACCGCCGCCGACGTCTCCGCCGACTCGGCCAGGACCTCCTCGGCGACCAGCTCGGCCGCCTCCTTGGCGACCGACAGGAGCACGGTGTCCTGCGGGGCCTGGTCCTCGAAGTTCTCGGGGTGGTGGCAGGCCACGCGCTGGCCGGGACGCAGCTCGACCAGCTGCGGCTCGGTGGTCTTGCAGACCTCCGTGGCCTTCCAGCACCGCGTGTGGAAGCGGCAGCCGGAGGGCGGGGAGATCGGGGACGGGACGTCGCCGCGCAGCAGGATGCGCTCGGACTTGCCGCCGCGGCGCTTGGGGTCCGGCACCGGGACCGCCGACATCAGGGCCTTGGTGTACGGGTGCATCGGCGCCTCGTACAGCGAGGTGCGGTCGGCGAGCTCGACGATCTTGCCGAGGTACATCACCGCGATGCGGTCCGAGACGTGCCGCACCACGGACAGGTCGTGCGCGATGATCACGTACGTGAGGCCGAGCTCCTCCTGGAGGTCGTCCATCAGGTTCACGACCTGCGCCTGGATCGACACGTCGAGCGCCGAGACCGGCTCGTCCGCCACCACCAGCTTCGGCTTGAGGGCCAGCGCTCGCGCGATGCCGATGCGCTGGCGCTGACCGCCCGAGAACTCGTGCGGGTAGCGGTTGTAGTGCTCGGGGCTCAGGCCCACCAGCTCCAGGAGGCGCTGGACCTCCTTCTTCACCCCGCCCTCGGGCTCCACGCCCTGGAGCCGGAAGGGCGCCGAGACGATTCCGCCGATGGTGTGCCGGGGGTTCAGCGAGCCGTACGGGTCCTGGAAGATCATCTGGATGTCCCGCCGCAGCGGACGCATCCCGGCGGTGTTCAGCCGTGTGATGTCCTGGCCCTCGAAGTGGATCGTGCCGCCGGTCGGGTCCTGGAGGCGGGTGATGACCCGGCCCATGGTCGACTTGCCGCAGCCCGACTCGCCCACCACGCCGAGGGTCTCGCCCTTGCGCACCTCGAAGTCGATGCCGTCGACCGCCTTGACCGCGCCGACCTGGCGCTGGAGGACGCCCTTGCGGATCGGGAAGTGCTTCTGGAGGCCCTCGACCTTGAGCAGTACCTCGCGCTCGTCGGGGGCGGTCGTCACGTCCGCGTCCGTCTTCTTCGTCTCACTCACAGCTTCGGCGCAATCTCTTCGGTCCAGATCCGCGTGCGGTCCTCCGGCGAGAGGTGGCACGCGGACCAGTGCCCGCCGCCGACCTGCTGGAGCTCCGGGCGCACGGTACGGGTGACATCGCCCTTGGGGATGTCCGCGTACGGGCAGCGGGGGTGGAAGGCGCAGCCCGAGGGGACGTTGATGAGGCTCGGCGGCTGGCCCTTGACGGGGATGAGCCGCTCGGAGGTCTCCCGGTCGATGCGTGGCATCGAACCGAGCAGGCCCCAGGTGTACGGGTGCTGCGGCCGCTCGAAGACGTCGTCGACGGTGCCGCGCTCCACGCACCGGCCGCCGTACATCACGAGGACGTCGTCGGCGATCTCGGCGACCACACCCAGGTCGTGGGTGATGAGGACGACCGCGGAGCCGAACTCCTTCTGCAGGTCCCGGATCAGGTCGAGGATCTGCGCCTGGACGGTGACGTCGAGGGCGGTCGTCGGCTCGTCCGCGATGAGCAGTTCGGGGTTGTTGACCAGCGCCATGGCGATCATCGCGCGCTGGCGCATACCGCCGGAGAACTCGTGCGGGTAGCTGTCGACGCGCTTGCCTGGCTCGGGGATGCCGACCCGGTCGAGCATCTCGATCGCCCGCTTGCGCGCGGTCTTCTTGTTGACGTCGTGGTGGACCCGGTACGCCTCCACGATCTGGTTGCCGATCGTGTAGTACGGGTGCATCGCGGACAGCGGGTCCTGGAAGATCATCGCCATCTCGCGGCCGCGCAGCCGGCGCACCTCGTCCGGGTCGGCGGAGACCAGCTCCTTGCCGCCCAGCCAGATCTCGCCGGACATCTGCACGTTCTTGCCGCGTGCGCCGAGCCGGTGCAGGCCCATGATCGCCAGCGAGGTGACGGACTTGCCGGAGCCGGACTCGCCGACGATGCAGAGGGTCTTGCCCTTCTCCACCTGGAAGCTGAGCCCGTCCACGGACTTGACCAGTCCGTCGTCGGTCGGGAAGTGCACCTTGAGGTCGCGGACCGCGAGGAAGGCGTCGGGAGCGTTGCCGGGCGCGGGCTCGCCCAGAGCGGCACCGGTCTTGGAGAGTTCGGTCACGAGAGCCTCACCCGCGGGTCGGCGGCGGCGTACAACAGGTCCACCAGGAGATTTGCTACGACGACGAAGATGGCGGCCAGCAGGGTGACGCCGAGGATCGGGGGCAGGTCGTTGTCGGTGATGCCCTGGACCGCGTACTGGCCGATGCCGGGCAGCGAGAAGACCGTCTCGGTGATCACGGCACCGCCGAGCAGCAGACCCAGGTCCATGCCGAACACGGTGATGATCGGCGTCAGGGCGGCCCTGAGGCCGTGCCGGCCGACCACGTTGCGCTCGCGCAGGCCCTTGGCGCGGGCCGTGCGGATGAAGTCCTCGTTCATCGTCTCCAGCATGCCCGAACGGGTCAGCCGGGCGTAGATGGCGGAGTACAGCAGAGCGAGCGAGCACCAGGCCGGGAAGAGGGTGTTGGCCCACTGGGCCGGGTTCTCCGTGAACGGCACATAGGTGCGGCCGAAGATGGGCCACTGGTAGGTGAAGAGCAGCAGCGCCAGGTTGCCCGTGAAGAACATGGGCAGCGAGACACCGGCGAGCGCGACGCCCATGAAGCTGCGGTCGAAGAAGCTGCCGGGCTTGAGCGCGGAGATCACACCGATCACCACGCCGGAGACCAGCCACAGCACGGCGGCACCGAGGGCCAGCGACGCGGTCACCGGGATGCGCGAGGTGAGCTGCGGCCAGACCGCCTCGTGGGTCTTGAAGGAGTAGCCGAAGCACGGCGCGTCGCAGTGCGCGGTCGTGGGACCCAGGTTGTAGGTGGCCCCGGACACGACACCCTTGATGAAGTGCCAGTACTGCAGGTACAGCGGGTCGTCCAGACCCAGGTTCTGCTTGACCGCGAGGATGTCGGCCTTCGACGGGCTCTTGCCCAGGTACTGCTGCGCGAGCTGGTCGGCGGTCTGGCCGGCCATCCGCGGCAGCAGGAAGAAGATCGCGAAGGTGACCGCGGTGACGACCAACAGCAGGATCACTGCCGCGAACGTCCGACGGAGGATGTACGAGATCACGGGGACCGGCGCTGGTGCCCGTGGGCCGCGAAGCCCACGGGCACCAATGCCTTCACCTGCCTTCCGGGGCTACTTCTTGGTCGTGCCGATGTTGAGGTAGTCGTACTGACCGCTGAAGGCCGCCGTGGACACCAGGTTGGTGAAGCCGGCCGGGCGGTACAGCAGGACCTTGAAGTAGGTCAGCGGGACCAGCGCCGACAGGTCCATCGCACGCTTGTCGATCTGGGCGTACAGGGCGTTGCGCGCCGTGTCGTCCTCGGTGGCGATGGCCTTCTCCAGCATCTCGTTGATCTGCTTGTCGTTCAGGTACGAGAGGTTGGTGTTGCCGGAGGCACCGATCGCGTCACCGTGCAGGATCTGCTGCAGGAAGCCGTAGCCGGAGGGCCAGTCAGCACCCCACTGCATCATGTGCAGACCGATGTTCTGCTTCTTGTCGAAGGTCGGCACACCGGCGTAGTCGGTGAAGTACTTGCCCGACGGGTACTGCTTCAGGCTGGCGTTGATGCCGACCTTCTTCAGCGAGGCGATGATCGCGGTGGCCGCGTCGATCTCCTGCGGACGGTCGCTGCGGGCCGAGATGTTGGTGTTGATGCTCGACTTGCCGCAGGCCTTCAGCTGCTCCTTGGCCTTGGCCGCGTCGCCCTTGTTGCCGGTGGTCGCGTAGACGTCCGCCTTCTCGTAGCCCGGGATGTCCGGCGGCAGGACGGTGGTGGCGATGTCACCGCGGATCGGGCCGCCCTCGGCGGTCTGCACGGAGACCTTGTCGATGGCGAACTGGACGGCCTTGCGGCACTCGACCTTGTCGAACGGCGCGACCTGGGTGTTGATCGCCATGTAGACCAGGCGGCCACCGTAGGTGTTGTCCGTGTTCGACTTCAGGTTGGCGTCGTTGACGACCTTGGCCTGGGTCGCGGCCTGGACACCGGTACCGCCGAGGTCGATCGCGTCGCCGGCCTGGACGTCCTGGTCGATCGTCTCGGCGTTGACCTTCAGCTTGACGACGATCTTGTCCGGGTACTGCTTGCGCAGCGGGTCGGTCTTCGCGTCCCAGTTCTCGTTGCGCACGAGGACGGCCTGCTGGCCCTCCTTGTAACTCTGGAACTTGTAGGAGCCGGAGGAGACGATGCTCTTGACGTAGTCGACGCCGGTGTCCTTGGACTGCGGCACGGGGGCCGTCTGCGGCGTGGCGACCAGGTAGTCGAACTCCTGGAAGGCGCGGTTGAGCTTGAAGACGATCGTGTTGTCGTCCGGCGTCTCGATGGACTTCAGGCCCTCGGCGCTCTTGTCCTTGTAGGGGCCCTTGTACTTGTCGCCGCCCTGGAGGAACTGCTGGAAGTAGTTCGGGCCGAGGGAGAGCACGTCACGCGCGAAGTTCGAGCGCTCGACGGCGTACTTGACGTCCTTCGAGGTGATCGGCGTGCCGTCCTGGTACTTCAGGCCGGAACGGATCTTGTACGTCCAGGTCTTGCCGCCGTCGCTCGGCTGGCCGGCGCTCTCGGCGAGGTCCGGGACCAGCTTGTTGCCCTCCTCGCCCGCACCGGGCGCGAAGGTCATCAGCGGGCGGGCGTAGAGCCTGCTGAGGTTGTACATGTAGGCGTAGTACGTGTTGCCGGGGTCGAAGGAGTCCGGGACGTCGGAGTACTCGTACGTGACCGTCCCACCCTTCTGGGTGGAGGCGTTGACGACACCCTTGGTCGCTGCGTTGGCCCCAGCCGACTTGTTTTCGTCTCCACCGTTGTCATCGGCCTTGCTGCAAGCCGAGAGCAACAGGCTCGCACTGCCGATGGCCGCCACTGCGGCCAGCGCTGACCTTCGCATGATGGTCTGCTTCCCCTTCAATTGTCGGAAATCTTGTGGACTCTCACCGCGGCCGCAGATCAGCGGCTGCGCGGGTCGAGAGCGTCGCGGAGACCGTCACCGAGCAGGTTGAACGCAAGGACGGTCACGAAGATGGCCAGACCAGGCACGATCATGAACTGGGGGTCGACCTGGTAGTAGTCGACCGCCTGGTTGATCATGCCGCCCCAGGACGCCTGCGGAGGCTGGATGCCGACGCCGAGGAAACTGAGGGACGCCTCGAAGAGGATGTTGGTCGGGATGAGCAGCGTCGAGTAGACGATGATCGGGCCGACGAGGTTCGGCAGCAGCTCCCGGAAGAGGATGTAAGGGCCCTTGGCCCCCATCCCTCGCGAGGCGTCGACGAACTCCCGCTCGCGCAGGGCCAGTGTCTGACCGCGCACGATGCGGCCCAGGTAGGGCCAGTTGAAGAAGCCGATGATGAAGATCAGCACGCTGATGTGCAGCGGCAGGCCCTCCAGCCCGAAGGCACCGCCCTGCAGGGTGGCCGAGATGGCGATGGCGAAGAGCAGCAGCGGGAACGCCAGGAAGGTGTCCATCAGCCGGCTGATGATCGTGTCGACCCGGCCGCCGTAGTAGCCGGCGACGACGCCGAGCACGGCGCCGATCGTGTTGGACAGGATCGTGGCGCCGAAGGCGACGACCAGCGAGACCCAGGAGCCCTCGAGGATGCGGGTGGCGATGTCGCGGCCGAACTTCGGCTCGACACCGAGCGGGTGGTCCCAGCTCATGCCGCCCCAGGCGCCCTTGGGGAGGGAGGTGTTGGGGTCGATCAGGTCCTGGTGCAGGGCGTTCGGGTCCAGGCCGAACAGGGCCTGGATGGGCCGGGACAGCACCGCGACCAGGATCAGCAGGATGACGATCACACCGCCGGCGACCGCCACCTTGTCCCTCTTGAACCGGGACCAGGCGATCTGCCCCAGGGAACGGCCCTCGATCTGCCCCTTGCCGGCGCCGGCAAGGACAGCCTCCGGCTGCGCCTCGGCCTGCGCCCCGGTGGTCTCGATCGGTGCGGTCACAGTGACCCGACCCCTCTCGCCGGTGGTGACCGGCCTACACCTGCCGTGGATTACGGCTTTGTCGACTTGCTCAGCTCGCAGGAACGTCTGATCCTGCGTCTGCCTGGGGAGTCTTCAGCTTCGCTGCGATCACCCGCCAGGCCTGGCGAAGAAAGTATGCGTAACCGTGATGCAGTACGAGGGATTCCGTTATCCGAACAACGGGTAACGCCCCTCGGACGTATGTCAGTTGGGACAGAACGGCACAATAAGCGACGTTCGGGACAATCCTCCGCCATCTACGCGCGAAGAAACGGGGCTGTTACGCAAACGAGCCGAACGGGTTGCCGTCGCTCTCAGTAACCACCGCGGACCGGCGGGTAGCCGTACCCGGAGGCCGGCGCCTGGGCGGGCGATCCGTGGGCCTCGCGGTCGTAGAACGGACGGGCACCGGCGCGCATCCACAGCGCCACCGGGTCGTACTCGTCGGACATCGCCACCGTCGACACCGGCAGCCCCTCCGGGACGGCGCCGATGGACTGCTGCATCATCGCGCGCACCGAGTCCACGGCCGAGGGGCTGGTGTCGTACACGTCCAGACCGATGGCGAGGTACGGCGCCCCGAGCGCGGGCTGGACCCAGGCGCGGCGCAGCGAGCGGACCGCCGGGGTGCGGTGGGCGTTCTGCACGAGCAGGGCGTAGAACTGGGGGACCTCGATGCCGGGTTCGGACAGCCGGAGCGGACCGGCCGGCTGGCGCTCCAGGCCGGTCGCGATGCGGCGCAGGTCGAGCCAGGGGATGCCGACCCCGCCGCCGGGGGCGTGCGGGTTGAGCCAGAGCCCGTAGTGGTCGGGGTAGAGCGTGCGGGCCACGTCGATGCCGTCGACCACTTCGTACGAACGGTTCCAGCCGCTGGCGCTCAGCTCCTGCGCCGAGGTCACACAGGGGGCGTAGCCGTAGCCGTCGACCTCCATGTTCCCGTACTGGGCGTCCGGGGAGCCCGCCTGGCCGTGCCACAGGAGCATCCAGATCTGGCCGTTGTTCGGCGTCGCGAGGGCGCGCAGCAGTGCCTCGTACGCGTCGTAGCGCCCGGGGGTCACCTGGCGCAGCATGTGCTCGACCGTGCCGGTCGCGGTGCCCGTGCCGCTGGCGCTCACGTCGTATCGCCCTTCTTGGAAGTTGCCCCGAGTATGAAACCAGCTTAAGCGCCCAACAGCGCGGCTCCTGCTGCCGTGTGCGACCGCGGGTCGTGGGGGCTGATCGCGCCCACGCGGCGGAGCCGCACATCGGCACAGCCCCGCGCCCCTGGGCAGTCAGGTCCCCTGCGTGTAGAAGGGCCGTACCTGGCCTCGCATCCAGTGGCCCACCGGGTCGTCCGCCACGTCCAGCAGGACCAGGTTGACCAGCCACGGCACCGGGGTCCGCCCGAGGGCCCGGCCGAGGGCGTCCATCGGCAGGGTGCGCAGGTCGCCCTCCCACTGGGAGAGTTCCACGCCCACGAACATGACCGGGTCGGCGGTCTCGATGGCGGCCAGGCAGCGACGGGCCGTCAGGACCACTCCCGTGGCCGCGAACTCGGCGGACGCGGCGGCCAGGAAGTCGACCGGGTCGTCCTGCCAGTCCGGCTCGTAGAGCTTGACCCGGCCGCCGGTGTTGGGCCCGTCCAGCGGGGTGCGGCCCACCCGGCACAGGTCGGCGACGGCGGCGGGCGGGAGGGGCACGCCGACCACGCCGT
Organism: Streptomyces sp. NRRL B-24085; assembly: GCF_001282115.1. Classification (GTDB taxonomy): domain Bacteria; phylum Actinomycetota; class Actinomycetes; order Streptomycetales; family Streptomycetaceae; genus Streptomyces. The sequence continues at coordinate 13,551 of NZ_LJBR01000035.1, forward strand.
CGGGGTTCACCGCGATGCCCACGTGCGGGGGCAGACCGCGGGCGAACTCGACCGCCGGGGCGATGGTGTACGACAGATGGCTGCCGACGACCTGGCGGAACTGCTCCTCGGAGCTGAACACCGGGACGAACGCCTGGCCCTCGATCTCCAGGGTGGGCAGGTCGAGGGGGCCGCTGTGCGGGCCGCCGCCGTTCGGCAGGGGGATCCAGACGAAGCTGCGGCCGAGCACCTCGATGATCCGGCCGCCCGCCGAGGGCACGCCGAGGGAGGCCGAGAGCACCTCCTCCAGCTCGTTGCCGGGCCATCCGCCGTGCGGATGGGGGTGCGGGTGCGCCTGCCCTGGGAAGTCCGCGGGAAGATCCGCCGGGAAGTCCATCTGTCTGACCGCCTGCTGTGAACCGCTGTTGATGTGGCTGAAAGGCTAGCGGGTGCGACACGCGGGTGGTCCGGCCCGGGAGAGCGCACGCCTCAGCCGGTGAACCCGATCCGACGCAGCACGTCCGCCGCGTCCCGGTCGATCAGCACCGCCGAGCCGCAGCCCTGGGGCAGATCGCCCCGCTCCACGGAGCGGATCAGCCGGGCGGCGGCGCCCCGGTGCCGCCGGAAGGCGTACCGCGAGACGCCCCGGCCGCGCTCGCGCTGGCCCTCCAGCGCGGTGTCCGCCGTGACGTCGAGCAGCAGCAGGTGCAGGGCGGCGCCCCGGCGCCGGGCCTCGCGGGCCAGCCAGCGCCGGACCCAGGCCTGCGTCCCGCAGTCGTGCACCACGACCCCCTCGCCGGAGCGCAGGGCCCGGCGCAGTCCGGCGTAGTGCGCGAGCCGGACCAGGGGGCGGTAGACGGCGTAGGGAAGCAAGCGGGACAGCTTGGCGTCCCAGCGGTCGCGGGTGTCCTGGGAGTCGATCCGGACCCCCTTGACCGCGCGCTTCATCAGGGTGGACTTGCCGCTGCCGGGCAGGCCGGTGATGACGACGAGGTCCCCCGGGCCGAAGAGCAGGGCGTGCGGACTGCGGCCGGCGCGGTCGCGCAGGTCACGGACGACCGGGCGGGCGCCCAGCGCCTCGACGGCAGGGGCCGCGGACTGCTCCGGCAGCGCGAGCCCCGAGGTCGTCGCGTACGCCCTGGTCCTGTTCACCGTCATCGTCCTCCTCCGGGGTCGGGGTTCCCCTCCCCACCGAGCGTAAAGAGAAGGTAATGGATGATCTCTCGCGTTTCTGTACGCGTACCGCCACAAGCCGGTTACAGAGAGAGGGGTCGGACGCGGCCCTGCCGTCGGCATCCGAGGCGTGCAATGATGTCCGCGCCAACTGCATACCGGCCGCTTGAATCCGCGCGGGAGAGTTCCGGGTACGTGTACCCGGGCGCCGAAGGAGCAAGTCCCTCCCTTGAATCTCTCAGGCCCCGTTACCGCGCGGGCGAGGCACATCTGAAAAGCGGGCCGCCGCCTCGAAGGCGGCCCCACCCAAGGTGCAAGCCATGTCGTTCATGGCGAACCTCTCAGGTTCCGATGACAGATGGGGAGGAATACCTCGCCCGTCACACCCATGTCCTGGGATCCTTGGAGACGACCGTCCGATGAGCAGTTCTGAACTCCGTCTCACCGCGCTCGATGCCCTGCATCGCTCCCTCGGTGCCACGATGACCGACTTCGCCGGCTGGGACATGCCCCTGCGGTACGGCTCCGAGCGCGACGAACACCTCGCGGTCCGCTCGAGGGCCGGGCTCTTCGACCTCTCCCACATGGGCGAGATCACCGTGACCGGACCGCAGGCCGCCGCGCTGCTGAACTTCGCCCTCGTCGGCAACATCGCCTCGGTCGGTGTCGGCCGGGCCCGCTACACCATGATCTGCCAGGAGGACGGCGGCATCCTGGACGACCTGATCGTCTACCGGCTCGGCGAGACCGAGTACATGGTGGTCGCCAACGCCTCCAACGCCCAGGTCGTCCTGGACGCCCTGACCGAGCGCGCGGCCGGCTTCGACGCCGAGGTGCGCGACGACCGGGACGCCTACGCCCTGATCGCCGTACAGGGGCCGGAGTCGCCCGGGATCCTCGCGTCCCTGACCGACGCGGACCTGGACGGCCTCAAGTACTACGCCGGTCTGCCGGGCACGGTCGCCGGGGTGCCCGCGCTGATCGCACGCACCGGGTACACCGGCGAGGACGGCTTCGAGCTGTTCGTGAAGCCCGAGCACGCGGTCGAGCTGTGGCAGGCGCTGACCAAGGCGGGCGAGGGCGTCGGGCTCGTCCCCTGCGGGCTGTCCTGCCGGGACACCCTGCGCCTGGAGGCGGGCATGCCGCTGTACGGGCACGAGCTCTCGCGGAAGCTGACGCCCTTCGACGCCGGGCTCGGACGCGTGGTGAAGTTCGACAAGGAGGGCGACTTCGTGGGCCGCGCGGCCCTGCGCGAGGCCGCGGAGAACGCCAACCACGAGCCGCCCGTCCTGGTCGGCCTGATCGCCGAGGGCCGCCGGGTCCCCCGCGCCGGGTACGCCGTCGTCGCCGAGGGCAAGGTGGTCGGCGAGGTCACCTCCGGCGCGCCCTCCCCCACGCTGGGCAAGCCGATCGCGATGGCGTACGTCGACGCCATGTACGCCGCGCCGGGCACGACGGGTGTCGCCGTGGACATCCGGGGCAGCCACGAGCCGTACGAGGTCGTGGCGCTGCCGTTCTACAAGCGCCAGAAGTAGCCGCACAGGTGATGCTGAGCACGGAGCCGTCGCTCACGCACGCCTTCCGCAGTCCCCCATTCACCAGCACTTCCCCGCGTACAGGAGAATTCAGGCCATGAGCAACCCCCAGCAGCTTCGCTACAGCAAGGAGCACGAGTGGCTGTCGGGCGCCGAGGACGGCGTCTCGACGGTCGGCATCACGGAGCACGCGGCCAACGCGCTCGGCGATGTCGTCTTCGTCCAGCTCCCGGAGGTCGGTGACACGGTGACCGCGGGCGAGACCTGCGGCGAGCTGGAGTCGACCAAGTCGGTCTCCGACCTGTACTCCCCCGTCTCCGGTGAGGTCACCGAGGTCAACGAGGACGTCGTCAGCGACCCGGCGCTGGTGAACTCCGCCCCCTTCGAGGGCGGCTGGCTGTTCAAGGTACGCGTCACGGAGGAGCCGGCCGACCTGCTCTCCGCCGACGAGTACACCGCCTTTTCCGCCGGCTGAGGAGTCCGCACCTGATGTCCGCACTGAACACGCCCCTGCACGAGCTCGACCCGGAGATCGCCGCCGCGGTCGACGCCGAGCTGGACCGGCAGCAGTCCACGCTCGAGATGATCGCCTCGGAGAACTTCGCTCCGCTCGCGGTCATGGAGGCGCAGGGCTCGGTCCTCACCAACAAGTACGCCGAGGGCTACCCGGGCCGCCGCTACTACGGCGGCTGCGAGCACGTCGACGTGGCCGAGCAGATCGCGATCGACCGGCTCAAGGAGCTGTTCGGCGCCGAGTACGCCAACGTCCAGCCCCACTCCGGAGCCTCCGCGAACCAGGCCGCGCTGTTCGCGCTGGCCCAGCCCGGCGACACCATCCTGGGCCTGGACCTGGCGCACGGGGGTCACCTGACCCACGGGATGCGGCTGAACTTCTCCGGCAAGCAGTTCGACGTGGTCGCCTACCACGTGGACCCGGCGACCGGCCTGGTCGACATGGCCGAGCTGGAGAAGCTCGCCAAGGAGCACCGGCCCAAGGTGATCATCGCGGGCTGGTCCGCGTACCCGCGGCAGCTCGACTTCGCGGAGTTCCGCCGGATCGCCGACGAGGTCGAGGCGTACCTGTGGGTCGACATGGCCCACTTCGCCGGCCTGGTGGCGGCAGGGCTGCACCCGAACCCCGTCGAGCACGCGGACGTGGTCACCTCCACCACCCACAAGACGCTGGGCGGCCCGCGCGGCGGCATCATCCTCGCCAGGCAGGAGTTCGCGAAGAAGCTGAACTCGTCCGTGTTCCCGGGCTTCCAGGGCGGCCCCCTGGAGCACGTGATCGCGGCGAAGGCGGTGTCCTTCAAGGTCGCGGCCTCGGAGGAGTTCAAGGAGCGCCAGCGGCGTACCGTGGAAGGCGCGCGCATCCTCGCCGAGCGCCTGACGGCCGACGACGCCCGGGAGGCCGGGGTCAACGTGCTCTCCGGCGGCACCGACGTCCACCTCATCCTCGTCGACCTGCGCGAGTCCGAGCTGGACGGCAAGCAGGCCGAGGACCGTCTCCACGAGGTCGGCATCACGGTCAACCGCAACGCCGTCCCGAACGACCCGCGCCCGCCGATGGTGACGTCGGGGCTGCGGATCGGCACACCCGCCCTGGCCACCCGCGGCTTCACGGCCGAGGACTTCGCCGAGGTCGCGGACGTGATCGCCGAGACGCTGAAGGCGCCCTCTCCCTTCGGGGCGGCCGACGTCGAGACCCTCAAGGCCCGGGTCGCGGCGCTGGCGGACAAGCACCCGCTGTACCCCGGCCTGAGCAAGTAGTTCCACGGTGGGGGCACCCGACGACGCGTGCCCCCACCCTTTTTGAAGGAGTTCCCGTGGCCATCTCGGTCTTCGACCTGTTCTCGATCGGCATCGGCCCGTCGAGCTCCCACACGGTCGGCCCGATGCGCGCGGCCCGCATGTTCGCCCGCCGCCTGCGCAACGAGGGCCTGCTGCCGGCCGTCGCCTCGGTCCGCTGCGAGCTGTACGGCTCCCTCGGCGCGACCGGCCACGGTCACGGCACCCCGAAGGCGGTGCTGCTCGGCCTGGAGGGGGCGTCTCCTCGCACGGTCGACGTGGAGGGCGCGGACGACAGGGTGGCGGAGATCAAGGCCGCGGGCCTGCTGAAGCTGCTCGGCGAGCACGAGATCTCCTTCTCCTTCGACGACGACCTGGTGCTGCACCGGCGCAAGGCGCTGCCGTACCACGCGAACGGCATGACGGTGTGGGCGTACGACGCCTCGGGCGCGGAACTGCTGTCGAAGACGTACTACTCGGTCGGCGGCGGCTTCGTCGTGGACGAGGACGCGGTCGGCGAGGACCGCATCAAGCTCGACGACACGGTGCTGAAGTACCCCTTCCGCACGGGTGACGAGCTGCTGCGCCTGACCAAGGAGACCGGCCTGTCGATCTCCTCCCTGATGCTGGAGAACGAGCGCGCCTGGCGCACGGAGGACGAGATCCGGGCCGGGCTGCTGGAGATCTGGCGCGTGATGCAGTCCTGCGTGTCCCGGGGCATGTCGCAGGAGGGCATCCTGCCCGGCGGTCTGCGGGTGCGCCGGCGAGCCGCCATGACGGCCCGTCAACTGCGGGCGGAGGGCGACGCGTTGGCCTACTCCATGGAGTGGATCACGCTGTACGCGATGGCGGTCAACGAGGAGAACGCGGCCGGCGGCCGGGTGGTGACGGCCCCGACGAACGGCGCGGCCGGCATCATCCCCGCGGTCCTGCACTACTACATGAACTTCGTGCCCGGCGCGGACGAGGACGGCGTGGTCCGCTTCCTGCTCGCCGCGGGCGCCATCGGCATGCTCTTCAAGGAGAACGCGTCCATCTCCGGTGCCGAGGTCGGCTGCCAGGGCGAGGTCGGCTCGGCCTGCTCGATGGCCGCGGGCGCCCTCGCCGAGGTCCTCGGCGGCTCCCCCGAACAGGTCGAGAACGCCGCCGAGATCGGCATGGAGCACAACCTCGGCCTCACCTGCGACCCGGTCGGCGGCCTGGTCCAGATCCCCTGCATCGAGCGCAACGGCATGGCCGCGGTGAAGGCGGTCACGGCGGCGAAGATGGCGCTGCGCGGGGACGGCTCCCACATGGTGTCCCTCGACAAGGTCATCAAGACGATGAAGGACACGGGCGCGGACATGAGCGTGAAGTACAAGGAGACGGCCCGGGGCGGGCTGGCGGTGAACATCATCGAGTGCTGAGCGTCACGGGGAGCAGGAGTGAGCTTTCACCTCACTCCAGGCATCACGGACCTGTACGGCGCGTCCGCCGCATTAGTCCGATCGGGGTTCCTGCGGCAGGCAGGTGGGGCATCATCAACTCCCGTTCCCCCACTCTCACTTCAAGGAGCCCCCACATGCTCCGCGGCATCGATGTCAGCGCGTACCAGTCCTCCGCCTTCAGCACCGAGGGTCTCTCCTTCGTCTTCATCAAGGCGACGGAGGGCCGCTCCTACACCAACCCGAAGCTCTCGGCGCAGACCAAGCACGCCCGCGACGCCGGACTGGTCGTCGGCTTCTACCACTTCCTCTGGCCCGGCAACCTCACCGCCCAGGCCGAGTACTTCGTCAAGCACGCCCCCGAGAAGGGCGGCGACATCCTCGCGGTCGACTGGGAGACCACGGGCGACGGCACCCACGCGAGCAACGCGGAGAAGGACTCCTTCATCCGCAAGGTGCGCCAGCTCCGGCCGAACAACCGGGTCGTCCTCTACACGAACCGGCACTACTGGCTGAACGTCGACACCACGTCGTACGCCGGTGACGGGCTCTGGATCGCCGACTACGTCACGGCCGGCAAGCCGCGCATCAAGGCCAAGTGGCGCTTCCACCAGTACACCGACGACCCCGTGGACAAGAACGTCGCCGACTTCGCGAGCAAGGCGGCCCTGCGGGAGTGGGCGGCCGACGCCTGATCCCGCGGTCACCCTTAGGCTTCGGGCATGGGTGGGACGATCACTGCGGTCAGCAGCAACGGCACGTACTCCTTCAGCAAGCCGAACCGCGAGAGCATCACACTGCTCGCCGGGTTCGGTGTGGAGGGGGACGTCCACGGCGGGGCGACGGTGAAGCACCGTTTCCGGATGCGGAAGGACCCCTCGCAGCCGAACCTCCGGCAGGTGCACCTGATGCACGAGGAGCTGTTCGACGAGCTGCGTGAGGCCGGCTTCGAGGTGGGCGCCGGGGAGCTCGGGGAGAACGTCACGACACGCGGGGTCGACCTTCTGGGGCTGCCGGTGGGGACCCTGCTGCACCTGGGCGAGGAGGCCGTCGTCGAGGTGACCGGCCTGCGGAACCCGTGCGCGCAGATCGACCGGTTCCGGAAGGGGCTGCTGAAGCGGGTCGTGGGCCGCGACGAGGACGGGCGGGCGCTGTTCAGGTCCGGGATCATGAGCGTCGTGGTCCGCGGGGGTGCGGTGCGGGCCGGGGACGCCGTGGGCGTGGAGCTGCCCGGCGGTCCGCACCGGCCGCTCGACATCGTCTAGCCCGCGAACGGATCCTCCAGCTCCGCGCGCAGGATCTCCGCCGCCCCCTCCGCGTACCTGACGGCCATGG
>NZ_LJBR01000350.1 GCF_001282115.1 Streptomyces sp. NRRL B-24085
GTGCGGGGCGGGGACGGTTCGGTGACGAAGGGAGGGGGTGACGCCGTGGACCTGGATGTCGTCGTGGGCGGCAGGAGCCAGTACCGGCTGGAGGTGCGGCCCCGGGTGCTCGGTGACTTCGCGGCCGGGGCCTGGTGGCACAGCACCTCGCCGGCCTCGCACTTCACCCAGTCCCTGGTGTGTTCGAGGGTGACGGAGGACGGCGGGCGGATCACGCTCAGCGGGCGGGTCCTCAAGACGACGACCGCCGACGGGGCGCGGGAGGAAAGGGAGTTGGAGACGGACGAGGAGGTGCTGGGGGTGTACCGGGAGAAGTTCGGCGTCGAGCTCGACCGGGTGCCGACGGTGCGGGACGGCGGCCGTCGCGGTTGAGCCGGTCCGGGTGCCGGGCCCCAGGGGGACCGGGAGCGGTACGGAGCGTCCGGCCTGGAAAATGGTGCCGTGAGCGATGTGAGACACGTACTGGTGCTGCCTGATCGGGATGCCGCGGAGGAGGTCGTCGAGGCGCTGTCGGAGCGTTTCGGGGTGGATGAGGAGCCGCAGGTCGTGCGGGACGCGTTGGCGGGTGAGGACGACGCGGAGGACGCGCAGTGGCTGGTGGTGCTGCGGGACGAGGCGGGGCGGTTGGACGCGGCGGAGCTGGAGGACTTCGTGGGGGAGTGGGACGGGTGGCGGGAGGAGCCGTGAGGCTCGCGAACGACCGCCGAGGGCGGAGGGAGGGGCGGCGCGGCTGCCTGACCACCCCAGCCGGCGCCCGTGGCCACCACGCTGTCAGTGCCCCGTGCCATGCTGTACGCGATGGCCAAGAAGACTGCTCATGACGACCTCCTCGCCTCCGTCACCCTTGCCGTGGGACAGGAGGAGCTGCTGCTCGACCGGGCCGTGCAGGAGGTGGTCGCCGCCGCTCGGGCCGCTGACGCGGACACGGACGTGCGGGACCTGACTCCGGACCAGTTGCAGCCGGGGACGCTCGCGGAGCTGACCAGCCCGTCGTTGTTCGCGGAGCGCAAGGTCGTGGTCGTGCGCAACGCGCAGGACCTGTCCGCCGACACCGTCAAGGACGTGAAGGCGTATCTCGGGGCGCCCGCCGAGGAGATCACCCTGGTGCTGCTGCACGCGGGGGGAGCGAAGGGCAAGGCGCTGCTCGACGCCGCCCGGAAGGCGGGGGCGCGAGAGGTCGCCTGCCCGAAGATGACCAAGCCGGCGGACCGGCTGGCGTTCGTGCGCCAGGAGTTCCGGGCGACCGGGCGGTCCGCCACACCCGAGGCGTGCCAGGCGCTGGTCGACGCGATCGGGAGCGATCTGCGGGAGCTGGCGTCTGCCGTGTCCCAGTTGGTCGCCGACGTCGAGGGGACGATCGACGAGGCCGTCGTGGGGCGGTACTACACCGGGCGGGCCGAGGCCTCCAGCTTCACCGTCGCCGACCGGGCCGTGGAGGGGCGGGCCGCGGAGGCGCTGGAGGCGCTGCGGTGGTCGCTGGCGACGGGGGTCGCGCCGGTCATGATCACCAGTGCGCTGGCGCAGGGCGTGCGGGCGATCGGGAAGCTGTCGTCGGCCCGGGGCGGGCGCCCCGCCGATCTGGCCCGTGAGCTGGGCATGCCGCCGTGGAAGATCGATCGGGTGCGGCAGCAGATGCGGGGGTGGACGCCGGACGGGGTCGCGTTCGCGTTGCGGGCGGTGGCCGAGGCGGACGCGGGGGTGAAGGGCGGCGGGGACGATCCCGAGTACGCCCTGGAGAAGGCCGTGGTGGCGATCGCCCGTGCGGCTCGGTCCCGGGGGCGGGGCTAGGAGCGTGGTCCGGAGGGCCGGGTGAGGTCGTCCGGCCCTCCGGACCGCGCTTTTGGCCCCGCCCCCGGGTGCCTGCGGCCCGTGCCATGGCTGGACCCCGTGGGAGACCCCGAGGAGAATCGGACATGTCAGCCGAACATCGCCGGACAACGGAGAGGTGGCGGTCGTCATGGCTGAGCATCCGCATGCAGTGCTCGTTCGCAAGGGGTTCGAGGCGTTCACCCGTGGGGATCTCGACACGCTGCGGGAACTGATCGCGAAGGACGCGACGCATCACGTGCCCGGCAGTCACCCGCTCTCCGGGGACTTCAAGGGGCAGGACGCGATCATCGACATGTATCAGCGGCTCGGCCAGGAGACCCAGGGGTCGATGCGGCTCGAGATGCTGGGGATCGCGGTCGACGGGCGGGGGCACGCCGTAGGGATGTGCCGGTTCACCGCCGAGCGCAAGGGCCGTCGTCTGGACGACACCGGATGCATCGTCTTCCGGATCGTAGGGGACAAGGTCACCGATCTCGACGAGTGTGTCGAGGACATCGACAAGAACAACGAGTTCTGGGCCGACTGAATGCCGAAGGCCCCGGTGCCGTCGTCCTGGGGAAGGGCGAGGGCACCGGGGCCTCGGTTCAAGCTTGCGGAGACCACGCCCGCGTGGCGAACGCAGGCCGCGCGTGGCTCCTGGGGTGCCGGTCGGGAGCGGATGAGAGAGGGCCCGCTCTGGGTCCTTCCGGCGGCTCGGCCCCGTGGAACGGGACCGCTCAGATCAGAGAAAGACAGGCTTAGAGGCCCGCGACCTTCGAAGCAAGCGCCGACTTCTTGTTGGCGGCCTGGTTCTTGTGGATGACGCCCTTGGAGACGGCCTTGTCGAGCGCACGCGCAGCAGCGCGCTGGTACTCGGTGGCCTTCTCGACGTCACCCGCGGCAGCGGCCTCGCGGGCCTTGCGGATCGCGGTCTTCAGGGAGGACTTGACGGCCTTGTTGCGCAGCCGGGCCTTCTCGTTGGTCTTGATCCGCTTGATCTGGGACTTGATGTTCGCCACGAATGAGCCTCTACAGGTTCAGGCACGGGGCCAGGGGGATTCCGGACAGGAGGTCCCCGGCTTTCCGTACCGGGTGATTTCTTGAAGGTGTGCCTCGCGCTGAGAGGGCATGAGACACAGCCACCCAGGCTACCAGTGGCCCCGCGAGTGGCCCAAACCGGTCGCCGGTCCCCGCCCGTGGGACCATGGAGGCTACGTATCGATCCGACCCGAGACCGCAGACACTGCGGACGCCTCAAGAATCAGGACCCTGCGTGCCCGCGATCCCCAGCCACGTGCCCGAGCCGAGCCGTACCGACCCGGCTCTGATCCGCAACTTCTGCATCATCGCGCACATCGACCACGGCAAGTCCACGCTCGCCGACCGGATGCTCCAGCTCACCGGTGTGGTCGAGCAGCGCCAGATGCGTGCTCAGTACCTCGACCGCATGGACATCGAGCGTGAGCGCGGAATCACGATCAAGTCGCAGGCGGTGCGTCTGCCGTGGGCCCCCACCGGCGACAAGAGCACCACGCACATCCTCAACATGATCGACACCCCGGGGCACGTCGACTTCACCTACGAGGTGTCGCGGTCGCTCGCCGCGTGCGAGGGCACCGTTCTCCTCGTGGACGCCGCCCAGGGGATCGAGGCCCAGACTCTCGCCAACCTGTACCTGGCGATGGAGAACGACCTCACGATCATCCCGGTGCTCAACAAGATCGACCTGCCGGCCGCGCAGCCCGAGAAGTTCGCCGAGGAACTCGCGAACCTCGTCGGCTGCGACCCGTCCGACGTGCTCAAGGTCTCCGCCAAGACCGGACTCGGCGTCGACGCGCTCCTCGACCGGGTCGTCAAGGACGTCCCGGCTCCGGTCGGTGTCGCCGACGCCCCCGCCCGCGCGATGATCTTCGACTCGGTCTACGACTCCTACCGCGGTGTCGTGACGTACGTCCGTGTCATCGACGGCCAGCTCAACAAGCGCGAGCGCATCAAGATGATGTCGACCGGCGCCACCCACGAGCTGCTGGAGATCGGGACGAACTCGCCCGAGATGCTGGGCGCCGACGGCCTCGGCGTCGGTGAGGTGGGCTACCTCATCACCGGCGTGAAGGACGTCCGCCAGTCCAAGGTCGGCGACACCGTCACCAGCCAGCAGAAGGGGGCCACGGAGGCGCTCGGCGGGTACAAGGACCCGAAGCCGATGGTCTTCTCCGGCCTGTATCCGCTGGACGGCTCCGACTACCCGGAGCTGCGCGAGGCCCTCGACAAGCTCCAGCTCAACGACGCCGCCCTCGTCTACGAGCCGGAGACCTCCGCCGCGCTCGGCTTCGGTTTCCGTGTCGGCTTCCTCGGCCTGCTCCACCTCGACGTGATCCGTGAGCGCCTGGAGCGCGAGTTCGGGCTCGACCTGATCGCGACCGCGCCCAACGTGGTCTACCGGGTCGTGATGGAGGACGGCACCGAGCACACCGTCACCAACCCGAGCGAGTTCCCCGAGGGCAAGATCAACGAGGTGTACGAGCCCGTCGTACGCGCCACGATCCTCGCCCCGACCGAGTTCATCGGCTCGATCATGGAGCTGTGCCAGACCCGGCGCGGCACCCTGCTCGGCATGGACTACCTGTCCGAGGACCGGGTCGAGATCCGCTACACGCTGCCGCTCGCGGAGATCGTCTTCGACTTCTTCGACCAGCTGAAGTCGAAGACGCGCGGTTACGCCTCGCTGGACTACGAGCCCACCGGCGAGCAGACGTCCTCTCTGGTCAAGGTGGACATCCTGCTGCACGGCGACAAGGTGGACGCCTTCTCCGCGATCACCCACAAGGACGCGGCCTACGCCTACGGTGTGCGGCTCGTCGCCAAGCTGCGCGAGCTCATCCCGCGGCAGGCCTTCGAGGTGCCCATCCAGGCCGCCATCGGCTCCCGGGTCATCGCCCGCGAGACCATCCGCGCCATCCGCAAGGACGTCCTCGCCAAGTGCTACGGCGGTGACATCTCCCGGAAGCGGAAGCTGCTGGAGAAGCAGAAGGAAGGCAAGAAGCGGATGAAGATGGTGGGTTCCGTGGAGGTTCCGCAGGAGGCCTTCATCGCGGTGCTCTCCAGCGATGACAGCGCGGGATCGGGCAAGGGCAAGAAGTAACCGCGGGTTACAGCCGGTTGCCAGCTGAATCGGACGGAAGGGGGCCCGTCGTGCGAAAGTGCGACGGGCCCCTACGCGTGCGTAACGTCGCGCTCTGTAGGAAGTGACAGGCCGCCGCCCCTTACCAACCGGTCGGTCGCGCTTTACTCTGATCTCTGCTCGATAGTTACTCGCGAGTTAAACAACAGCCGCAAACCTGAGAGCCAGCCGCACTGTCGCGGGCCCGGAGGACGTCGTGAGCGACACACAGACACTGATCGAGAACCGCCCGCCGAGTGTGGCGACCCTCTTCCTGGAGCGCGTTGCGAGCACACCCGACGCCGAGGCGTACCGCTACCCGGTGCCGGCGGCCTCCGGCCAGGGCCCGGACGAGTGGAAGTCGCTCAGCTGGGCGCAGGCCGCGGAGCGGGTGCACGCCATCGCGGCCGGTCTGATCGAGCTGGGAGTGCAGCCCGAGCAGCGGGTCGCCCTCGCCTCCTCCACCCGGATCGACTGGATCCTCGCGGACCTCGGCATCATGTGCGCCGGCGCCGCCACAACCACGATCTACCCGCAGACCAACGCCGACGAGTCGGCGTTCATCCTCTCCGACTCCGAGAGCCGGGTGCTGATCGCGGAGGACGCGGCCCAGCTCGCCAAGGCCGTCGAGAAGCGCGGCGAGCTGCCCGCGCTGACGAACGTCGTGGTGATCGACCCGGCCGGTGTCGAGACCAGTGACTTCGTGCTCACCCTCGCCGAGCTGGAGGCCCGTGGCGCCGCCCGTCTGGAGAAGGACCCCGACCTGATCAAGGAGCGGGTCGGCGCGATCACCAAGGACCAGCTCGCCACCCTCATCTACACCTCCGGCACCACCGGCCGCCCCAAGGGTGTGCGGCTGCCGCACGACAACTGGGCGTACATGGCGAAGGCCATCGCCGCGACCGGACTGGTCGGCCCGGACGACGTGCAGTACCTGTGGCTGCCGCTGGCGCACGTCTTCGGCAAGGTGCTCACCTCCGGGCAGATCGAGGTCGGCCACGTCACCGCCGTCGACGGCCGCGTCGACAAGATCATCGAGAATCTGCCGGTCGTGCAGCCGACGTACATGGCGGCCGTCCCGCGCATCTTCGAGAAGGTCTACAACGGCGTCGCCGCGAAGGCCCGTGCGGGCGGCGGGGCGAAGTACAAGATCTTCCAGTGGGCCGCCGAGGTGGGCCGCGAGTACGCCAAGGCCACCCAGGACAACTTCCGGCGCACCGGGGTCGCCTCCGCGCCCTTCGGGCTGAGCGCCAAGCACAAGGTGGCCGACACGCTGGTCTTCGCGAAGATCCGGGAGGCGTTCGGCGGGAACCTGCGGGCGTGCGTCTCCGGCTCGGCCGCCCTGGCGCCCGAGATCGGCTACTTCTTCGCCGGCGCCGGCATCCACATCCTGGAGGGCTACGGCCTGACCGAGTCCTCCGCGGCCTCCTTCGTGAACCCGGGCGAGGCCTACCGCACCGGCACGGTCGGCAAGCCGCTGCCCGGCACGGAGGTCCGCATCGCGGACGACGGGGAGATCCTGCTGCGGGGCCCCGGGATCATGGAGGGCTACCACGGGCTGCCGGAGAAGACCGCCGAGGTCCTGGAGGCCGACGGCTGGTTCCACACCGGGGACATCGGGGAGCTCTCGCCCGACGGCTACCTGCGGATCACCGACCGCAAGAAGGACCTCATCAAGACGTCCGGCGGCAAGTACATCGCCCCCGCCGAGGTCGAGGGGCAGTTCAAGGCGGTCTGCCCGTACGTGTCGAACATCCTGGTGCACGGGGCGGACCGCAACTTCTGCACGGCGCTGATCGCGCTGGACGAGGTCTCGATCCTGGAGTGGGCCAAGGAGAACGGGCTCGAAGGGAAGTCGTACGCGGAGGTCGTCGCCGCGCCCGCCACCGTGGCCATGGTGGAGGGGTACGTGAAGCAGCTCAACGAGGGGCTTCAGCGGTGGCAGACGATCAAGAAGTTCCGCCTGCTGCCGCGGGATCTCGACGTGGAGCACGGTGAGATCACGCCGAGCCTGAAGCTGAAGCGGCCGGTCGTGGAGCGGGAGTACAAGCACCTCATCGAGGAGATGTACGCGGGGTCCCGGGAGGCGTAAGGGGTGGCTGGGGAGCGTGTGCGACCGGCGGTGCGTCGTGGCTGGTCGCGCAGTTCCCCGCGCCCCTGGGTGGAACACCTCACCGTTTCTCCAGAAGCTGCCGGAGTTCCTTGATCCTGACGCGCAGCGGATCCGCCAACTCCTGCTCCAGTTCCGCCAGTTGTCTGCTCACTTCCTCGTAGTCCGACCGTTGCCGCGCCAGCAGGCGTTCCAACTGCTGGTTCTTTCTGTGCAGGTCCAGGAAGACGCTGACCTTCGCTCGTAGCACCCAGGGATCGAACGGCTTGGTCAGGTAGTCGGCGGCGCCTGTCGCGTAGCCGCGGAAGGCGAACCCCGAGTCGTCGTCCGTGCCCGTGAGGAAGATGATCGGGACGTCCTTCGTCTGGTCCAGGCGTTTGATGTTGGCCGCCGTCTCGAAGCCGTCCATGCCGGGCATGCGGACGTCCAGGAGCACCAGCGCGAACCGGCGGCGGAGCAGGGCCTTCATCGCCTCCTCGCCGGAACGGGCGCGGACGAGCGGTTCGTTGAGGGACCCCAGGACCGCCTCCAGTGCGATCAGGTTGTCCTCCATGTCGTCGACCAGGAGGATGCCGGCACTGTCGTCGGTCCTCGCCTCAGCGTTCATGTGACTGCCTCATTCAGTCGTCGGTGGGCGGTACCACCGCCTCCTCGGCGCCGGCCCCCTCCCGCGTCGGAGCGCCCTCGGGGTCCAGGAGCGCGCACACGACGGTCAGGAGCTGGTCGACGTCCACCGGCTTGGGTACGTAGTCGTTGGCGCCGCGCGCGATCGACTTCTCCCGGTCCCCCGGCATCGCCTTCGCGGTGAGCGCGACGATGGGCAGCCCGGTCCAGCGCGGGGTGCGGCGGATGGCGGCGATGGTCTCGTAGCCGTCCATCTCCGGCATCATGATGTCCATCAGGACGAGTTCGACGTCCGGGTTGCGCTCCAGGGTCTCGATGCCCTCGCGGCCGTTCTCCGCGTACAGGACCGGCATGCCGACGCGGCCCAGCACATGGGTGAGGGCGAAGACGTTGCGGATGTCGTCGTCGACGATCAGCACCCGCCTGCCGGACAGCACCTGGCCCGCCCGGCCCGACTTCCACGCCTCCAGCCTGGTGGGTGCCGGCCACGAGTCCTCGGCGTCGTGGGCGGTCGGGTACGGCTCGGTGGACAGGTCCGCCGGGGCCGGCCGGGGGTGGTCCTCGGTGGTCGGGCCGGTCGCGGCATGGCCGGGGCTGACGACCGGGACGTAGAGCGTGAAGGTGGAGCCCTTGCCGGGTTCGCTCTCGGCGACGATCCGGCCGCCCAGCAGGCCCGCGATCTCGCGGCTGATGGACAGGCCGAGTCCCGTGCCGCCGTACTTGCGGTTGGTCGTGCCGTCGGCCTGCTGGAACGCCTCGAAGATCACCGGGAGTTTCTCCCGCGCGATGCCGATGCCGGTGTCGGAGACGGCGAAGGCGACCACGTCCTCGCTGTCGCGGACTCCGCCACCCTCGCCTTCGCCCGGGTGGGAGGACCCCCATCGGTGCTCGGGGTCCTTGACGCGGTTCACGCGCAGCTCCACCCGGCCGTTGGCGGTGAACTTGATCGCGTTGGAGAGCAGGTTGCGCAGGATCTGCTGGAGGCGCTGCTCGTCCGAGTACATCTCGCGCGGCACGTCCTCGCCGACCGCCACCTCGAAGGCGAGCCCGCGGTCCAGGGTGAGCGGGCGGAACGTGGCGTGGACGTAGTCGAGCAGTTTGATGAGCGGCAGCTTCTTCGGGCGTACGTCCATCCGGCCGGCCTCGATCTTCGAGAGGTCCAGGATGTCGTTGATCAGTTGCAGGAGGTCGGACCCCGAGCGGTGGATCGTCGTCGCGAACTGGACCTCCTGGTCGGAGAGATGGCCGTCCGGGTTGTCGGACAGCAGCCTCGCCAGGATCAGCAGGGAGTTCAGCGGGGTGCGCAGCTCGTGGGACATGTTCGCCAGGAACTCCGACTTGTACTGGGAGGAGGTGGCCAACAGTGCTGCCTTCTCCTCCAGTTCCGCGTTGGAGCGCTGCAACTCAGCCTGCTGCATCTGGAGTTCGTCCGAACGCTCCTGGAGCTGCCTGGCCAGGCGCTGCGACTCGCCGAGCAGGGACTCGGTGCGGGAGTTGGCGATGATGGTGTTGATGGCGACGCCGATGGTGTTCACGAACTGGTCGAAGAAGGCCAGGTGGACGTCGGAGAAGCGGGAGAAGGAGGCGAGCTCGATGACGCCGAGGAGCTTGTCCTCGAAGAGGATCGGGATGATGACGACGCTCGCCGGAGCCGCCTCGCCCAGACCACTGTTGATCTTGATGTAGTCCGGCGGGGCCTCCTCCACCAGGATCCGCTTCTTCTCGCGGGCCGCCTGCCGGACCAGACCGTGCACCGGCATGCCGCCGGTGTCGACGGTCGCGCCCTGCGCCGAGCCGTAGCCGGCGATGAACGCCAGTCCCTTTGCCGGCACGGTCGTGTGCAGGGAGGCGCCGTCCTCGTCCGGGTCGGCCAGGAAGAACGCCCCGTACTGGGCGTTCACCAGCGGGGTCAGCTCACGCAGGATGAGGTCGGCGACCTCCATCAGGTCCCGGTGGCCCTGCATCAGGGCGGCCAGGCGGGCCAGGTTGGACTCCAGCCAGTCCTTCGCCCGGGTCGTCTCGCGGAGGTTGGCCACCATCAGGTTGATGTTGTCCTTGAGCTCGGCGACCTCTCCTTGCGTCTCCACGGTGATCGAGCGGGACATGTCACCCTGGGCCACCGCGGAGGCCACCTCGGCGATCGCGCGGACCTGGGTGGTCAGGTTCGACGCCAGTTCGTTCACGTTGGTCGTCAGCCGCTTCCAGGTGCCGTACACGCCCTCGACCCGTGCCTGGCCGCCGAGTTGGCCTTCGCTGCCCACCTCACGGGCCACCCGGGTGACCTCGGAGGAGAACGAGGAGAGCGTGTCGACCATGGTGTTGATGGCGGTCTTCAGCTCCAGGATCTCGCCGCGCGCGTCGACGTCGATCTTCTTGGAGAGGTCGCCGTTGGCCACGGCCGTCGTCACCTGGGCGATGTTGCGGACCTGGGAAGTCAGGTTGTCCGCCATGTAGTTGACGTTGTCGGTCAGATCACGCCACACCCCGGAGACGCCCAGCACCTGGGCCCGCCCGCCCAGCCGGCCGTCGGTGCCGACCTCGCGGGCCACGCGGGTCACCTCGTCGGCGAAGGCGCGCAGCTGCTCCACCATCGTGTTGACGGTGTCCTTCAGTTCGAGGATCTCGCCGCGCGCGTCGACCGTGATCTTCTTCGACAGGTCGCCGTTGGCGACGGCGGTCGTCACCTGCGCGATGTTGCGGACCTGCGAGGTCAGGTTCAGGGCCATGAAGTTGACGTTGTCGGTGAGGTCCTTCCAGACGCCCGACACCCCCCGCACCTGGGCCTGCCCGCCGAGGTTGCCCTCGGTGCCGACCTCGCGGGCCACGCGGGTGACTTCGTCGGCGAAGGCGGAGAGCTGGTCGACCATGGTGTTGATGGTGGACTTCAGCTCCAGGATCTCGCCCTTCGCCTCCACCGTGATCTTCTTGCCGAGGTCGCCCTGGGCCACGGCCGTCGACACCAGGGCGATGTTGCGGACCTGCGAAGTCAGGTTGTCCGCCATGAAGTTGACGTTGTCGGTGAGGTCCTTCCAGACGCCCGACACCCCGCGCACCTGGGCCCGGCCGCCGAGGTTGCCCTCGGTGCCCACCTCGCGGGCCACGCGGGTGACCTCGTCGGCGAAGGCGGAGAGCTGGTCGACCATGGTGTTGATGGTCGACTTCAGCTCCAGGATCTCCCCCTGCGCGTCGACGGTGATCTTCTGGGAGAGGTCGCCGTTCGCCACGGCCGTCGTCACCTGCGCGATGTTCCGCACCTGCGAGGTCAGGTTCGACGCCATGAAGTTGACGTTGTCGGTGAGGTCCTTCCAGACGCCCGACACCCCGCGCACCTGGGCCCGGCCGCCCAACTGCCCCTCGGTACCCACCTCGCGGGCCACGCGGGTGACCTCGTCGGCGAAGGCGGAGAGCTGGTCGACCATCGTGTTCACGGTCAGCTTCAGTTCGAGGAGCTCGCCCGTCGCCTCGACGGTGACCGTGCGCGTCAGGTCGCCGCGGGCCACCGCCGTCGTCACCAGGGCGATGTCCCGGACCTGGGCGGTCAGCCGGGAGGCCATGGTGTTGACCGCCTCGGTCACGTCGCGCCAACTGCCGGACAGACCGGTCACCTTGGCCCGCCCGCCGAGCCGGCCCTCGGTGCCGACCTCGCGGGCCACCCGGGTGACCTCGCCGGTGAACAGGGAGAGCTGGTCGACCATCTTGTTCACGGCCCGGCCGAGCCGCCGCAGATCACCGCGCAGTTGGCGGTTGCCGTCGTGCAGGTCGACCCGCTGGGTCAGATCGCCGCCCGCCACCGCGTCCAGGACCCGGGTCGCGTTGGCGGCCGGGGCCACCAGGGCGTCGAGGAGCTGGTTCACGTCGTTGACCCGCGAGGTCCAGGTGCCCTGCCCCGGGCTGGGGGAGAGCCGCTCGTCGAGCCGCCCGTGCCGCACCAGCTCCCGCTTCACCCGGTTGACCTCACCGGTGAAGTGGACGTCGCGGTCCACCAGTTGGTTGAAGATGGCCGACAGTTCGGCCACTATGCCGTCCCCGGACTCCGGCATCCGGCGGAAGTCCCCGTCCCGGGCGGCGGTCATCGCGGCGAGCAGGGGACGCAGGTCCGATGCTCGAATCCGGTCGGCGTTCTGTCCTTCTTCGAGCACAGGCGTACCACTGTTCTCACTCATGGCGGCCCACTTCGGTAACTCGGCGCTTATGGGCGTGGCCAGTCTGTCACTCTGTCCGCATCGACCGAGGTGTATTCGTGCGAACTGCTCGGGGAGACGGACATGGGGGCCATTCCTGCGCAACGGGAGTCCGCTGCCCGTGCGTCCGATCCGCCCGACTGCGGTGCGCTCCCGCACGCTCCGGCGCACGTCCACGCCACCCTCCCCGGCGGTCCGCCCGCCCCGGGCTCGGCCCGGGCCCTGCTGCGGGAAGCGGTCGCCGAGTGGGCCGAACTCGCCCTGCCCGGCAGCGAGTTCATCAGCGACCGGCAGACCGACGACGCCGTGGTCGTGGTCAGTGAGCTCGTCACCAACGCCGTCGTGCACGCGGGCACCGACATCGAGGTGGACTGCCGCCTGGCGGCGGACACCGGCGCCCTGGTCGTCGAGGTCCTCGACCACCACCCCTCCCGCGCCCCCCGCGACAGCGACACCGAACCCGCGTTCGGCACTCCGGAGTACGGGCGCGGACTGCGTCTGGTCGCCGCCCTCGCCGAGACCTGGGGCGTCACCTACCGCACCGGCGCCAAGACCGTGTGGGCGCAGCTCCCGGCCGGCGGCAAGGACACCCTCGACGGGATCCAGGCGTACACCGGGGAGAAGGCCCGCGAGCGGGGGCTGCGGGTCGCCGGGATACTCGCCCCGGAACCACCCCCGTCCCGGGCCCCGGCACCGCCCGCTCCCCAGGCCGAGCCGGACCGGGACTGGCTCAACCGCGGCGCCCTGTCCTTCCTCGCCGAGGCCTCCGACCTGCTCGCCGGGCAGCTCGACGAGAACCTGGTCGCCGCGCTCGCCGGACAGCTCATCGTGCCGCGGCTGGCCGACTGGTGCGCGGTGTGGCTGGAGGACGAGGTCGCCGGCCGCTGGGGGTCCCCTCGTCCGGGTGAGCCCGGGGGCGGGACGGGCCGTGGCGAGGCCGGTGCGTCCGGGCCCCAGCTGGCCCGGGTGTGGCACTGCTCCGAGAACCGGATCGAGGACCTGCGCCGGGCGCTGGAGAAGGAGCCGCCGGGCCCGCCGGCGCGGGAGCACCCCGGGCCCGTGCCGTTCCCCTGGCCCGGTGAGGCGCTGGGCCCGCACGGCACGCACGGCTCCGCGCTCGCCTACCGCCTCACTGCCGGCGGCCGCCCGCTGGGCACCCTGGTGATCGGCCGGGCCGGGCTGATCTCCTTCCCCGACGAGATCACCGGGCTCGTCGAGGACCTCAGCCGCCGGGTCGCGCTCGCCATCGGCGCGGCCCGCCAGTACGCCCGCCAGGCCACCATCAGCGCGGTCCTCCAGCGCGGCCTGCTGCCCGGCGCGGTCGCCGAGATCCCCGGGGTGCGCAGCGCCCTGGTGTACGAGCCGTGCGACAAGGGCGGACCCAGCGGCGACTTCTACGACCTGTTCCCGGCCGGCGACGGCCGGTGGTGCTTCGCCGTCGGCGACGTCCAGGGCAAGGGGCCCGAGGCGGCCGTGGTCATCGGCCTCGCGCGGCCCTGGCTCCGGCTGCTGGCCCGCGAGGGCTACCGCGTGGCCGACGTCCTGGACCGCCTCAACCAGCTGCTCCTCGACGACGCGACGGAGGCCGCGGACGCCGCCGCCCGAGCCCTGGCCGCCGCGGGCGGACGCCCCACGCACCCCGGCGACGGCCCGCAGACCCGCTTCCTGTCCCTCCTCTACGGCGAGCTGGCGCCCTTCGACGGCGGAGTGCGCTGCACCCTCGCCTCCGCCGGACACCCCCTGCCGCTGCTGCTCGGGGCGGGCGGTGAGGTCCGTACGGCAGCCCGGCCGCAGACCCTGCTCGGGGTCGTCGAGGACGAGACGTACACCAGCGAGACCTTCGAGCTGCGGCCCGGCGACACCCTGCTGTGCGTCACCGACGGGGTGACCGAGCGGCGCAGCGGCCCCCGGCAGTTCGACGACGAGGACGGGCTCGCCGAGGCGCTCGCCGGGTGCGCGGGGCTGGACGCCGAACTGATCGCGGAGCGGATCAAACGGCTGGTGCACGAGTTCGGGGCGCGGCCCCCGGAGGACGACCTGGCGCTGCTGGTGCTCCAGGCGGAGTAGGTGTCCGCGGGGTGCTGGACAATGGAGGACATGCCTTCCGCACTCCCCGACGGCGAACCCGTCCCCGACGACGGCTCGCTCCCCGCGTCCGCGCTCGCCGGGTCCGCCGACCGCCCGCTCGGCTTCTACCTGCACGTCCCGTACTGCGCGACCCGCTGCGGCTACTGCGACTTCAACACCTACACGGCGACCGAGCTGCGCGGTTCGGGCGGGGTGCTGGCCTCCCGCGACAACTACGCGGACACGCTGGTCGACGAGATCCGCCTGGCGCGGAAGGTGCTGGGCGACGACCCGCGTCCGGTGCGGACGGTGTTCGTCGGGGGCGGTACACCGACCCTGCTGGCCGCCGGGGACCTCGTACGGATGCTCGCGGCGATCCGTGACGAGTTCGGGCTGGCGGAGGACGCGGAGGTCACCACCGAGGCGAACCCGGAGTCGGTCGACCCGGCGTACCTGTCGGCGCTGCGGGAGGGCGGCTTCAACCGGGTCTCCTTCGGGATGCAGAGCGCGCGGCAGCACGTGCTGAAGGTGCTGGACCGCACGCACACGCCGGGGCGGCCGGAGGCGTGCGTGGCGGAGGCCAGGGCGGCGGGGTTCTCGCACGTGAACCTGGACCTGATCTACGGCACCCCCGGTGAGTCCGACGACGACTGGCGGGCGTCCCTGGAGGCGGCGATCGGGGCCGGGCCGGACCATGTGTCGGCGTACGCGCTGATCGTCGAGGAGGGCACGCAGCTCGCTCGTCGCATCCGCCGGGGCGAGGTCCCGATGACCGACGACGACGTGCACGCGGACCGGTATCTGATCGCCGACTCCGTGTTCGCGGAGGCCGGGTTCGACTGGTACGAGGTCTCCAACTGGGCGACCTCGGAGGCGGGCCGGTGCCTGCACAACGAGCTGTACTGGCGGGGGGCGGACTGGTGGGGAGCCGGTCCCGGGGCGCACTCGCACGTGGGCGGGGTGCGGTGGTGGAACGTGAAGCATCCCGGGGCGTACGCGGCGGCGCTGGCCTCGGGAAAGTCGCCGGGCGCCGGGCGTGAGCTGCTCTCGGACGAGGACCGGCGGGTGGAGCGGATCCTGCTGGAGCTGCGGCTGCGGGAGGGGGTGCCGTTGTCGCTGCTGCGGACGGAGGGGCTGAGCGCTTCTCGCCGGGCGCTGGGGGAGGGGCTGCTGGAAGCCCGGCCCTATGA
>NZ_LJBR01000351.1 GCF_001282115.1 Streptomyces sp. NRRL B-24085
GTGCGCAAGGAGGTCTTCGTCGGCGAGCAGGGCGTGCCCGAGGACATCGAGTACGACGCCTACGACGCCGTCGCCGTGCATGTGCTGGCAGTGCGGGAGGACGGGGTGCCGCTCGGGACCGGGCGGCTGCTGTCCGGTGACGCGGCGGCCGGGAAGACCGGCGGTGACCCCTCGGTGGGGTTGCTGGGGCGGCTCGCGGTGACACAGGCGGCGCGGGGGCTCGGGGTGGGGGCGGCGCTGGTCAGGGCCATCGAGGACGCGGCACGTGCGCGTGGTCTGGCCGCGGTGGACCTGCACGCCCAGACACACGCGCTGGGGTTCTACGAGCGGCTCGGGTACGTGGCGTACGGGCCGGAGTTCCCGGACGCGGGGATACCCCACCGGGCCATGCGGCGCGTTCTCTGAGGCTCGGCGGGAGCGGCGGTCGGCAGGGTCCGGGCGTTTTGCGGGCAGACTGAAGGGGCCGTCGGTTCGTCGATCTGCCCGGAGTTCTGCTCGTGGATCAGTTGGCCCTGTTGTTCGTGTTGTTGCTGGGGGCTCTGATCAGTGTCCCGGTGGGGGACCGGTTCGGGTTGCCGGCGCCGGTGCTGATGACGCTGCTCGGCATAGTGCTCGCGGTGCTGGACTTCGTACCGAATGTCGACATCCCGCCTGACCTGATCCTGCCCATCCTGCTGCCGCCGCTTCTCTACGCGGCGGTGCGGCGTACGTCCTGGCGGCAGTTCGCGGCCAACAAACGGCCCATCTTCCTGCTCGCCGTCGCGCTCGTGTTCGTGACGACCCTGTGCGTCGCCGTCGTCGCCCACGCGATCGTGCCGGGGCTGCCGATCGCCGCGGCCGTCGCGCTCGGCGCGCTGGTCGCACCGCCCGACCCGGTCGCCGCGACCGCCGTCGCGGGCCAGCTGGGGCTGCCCCGCCGGCTGGTGTCCATCCTGGAGGGCGAGGGGCTCTTCAACGACGTCACGGCGATCGTGCTCTACCACGTGGCCGTCGCCGCGGCCGTCAGTGGTTCGTTCACGGCCGGAGAGGCGGCCCTGGAGCTCGTGCTCTCCGCCGTGGTCGCCGTCGCCGTGGGGCTCGCGCTGGGCTGGGGCGCCAACAAGCTGATGGACCTGCTGGGCGACGCCACGCTCCAGATCGGGCTGACGGTCCTCGTGCCGTACGCCTCCTACGTGCTCGCCGAGGAGCTGCACGGTTCCGGTGTGCTCGCCGTGCTGACCACCGCCCTGTTCCTCGCCGAGTACGGCACCGACGCCGACGACGTGATGACCCGGCTGGCCGGGCACACCTTCTGGGACATCGTCGACACGCTCGTCACCGGCGTGGCCTTCGGGCTCATCGGGCTCGAACTGCACAACGCGATCCGGACCGCGTCCGGGCGCTGGGGCGAGATGCTCGGCTGGGCCGCGGCCGTCGTCGCCGTGGTCGTCCTCGTCCGGCTGGCGTGGCTGATGCCGGCCACGTGGCTCACCAAGCGGATGCACGCGAAACGGGACTACGACGAGGAGATCCCGACCAGTTGGCGGGAGACCGTCATCATGTGGTGGTCCGGGATGCGGGGCGTGGCCTCCGTGGCGCTGGCGCTGGCCATTCCGCTGGAGACCGAGTCCGGGGCGGGCTTCCCCGACCGGGACGAGATCATCTTCATCGCCTTCGGGGTGATCATGGCCACGCTGGTGCTCCAGGGGCTGACCCTGCCGTGGCTGGTGAAGCGGCTGGGGGTGCGGGCCGACACCGAGCGGGAGAAGGAGTTCGAGAAGGCCCTCGCCGTCCGGGCGGCGAAGGCGGCCAAGCGGCGGCTGCGGGAAATCGAGACCGTCGAGGAGCTGCCGGAGGAGCTGTCCGAGCAGATGATGCGGCGGGCGTTCGAGATCGGCGTGCGGATCCATCCCGAGATGGGGGACGAGGAGCGGCGCGAGGCCAGGCGGCGGCTCAAGCGGGTGCGGCGGATCCAGGGCGAGCTGCTGAGTGCGGCGCGGCACGAGGTGCTGGCGGCGCGCAGTGAGCCGGGGGCCGATCCGGAGGTCGTGGACCGGGTGCTGCGGCACCTGGACGTGCGTAGTCTGCGGTGAGTTCGTCTGCGCCGAGTGTGCGTGCATCGAGTCCGTCTGCGCCGAGTCTGCGGGAAACCGGCGTGCTCTCGCCAAGCCTGCGTTTGTAGGGTGCAGTTATGGCTCGCAACGTAGTGATCAGCGGTGGTGGTACGGGAATCGGGCTCGCGGCGGCGCAGGTGTTCGCCGCGGACGGGGACCGGGTGTTGCTGCTCGGGCGGCGCGCCGAGGTGCTGGCGAAGGCCGGGGTGCCGGGGGCGCTGACGTACGCCGCCGATCTCGCCGACGCCGACCAGGTGCGCGGGGTCGTCGGATTCGTGCAGCGGGAACTCGGGGCCGTGGACGTGCTCATCCACAGTGCCGGCGGCACCGGGCAGCTCGAACCGCCCGCCGACAGCTCCGATCCGCTCGACGCCGTCGTGCACAACTGGACCGTGAACTTCCGGCTCAATCTCCTGACCGCGGCGCTGCTCACGGAGGGACTGAAGGACCGGCTCGCCTCACCGGGCGGGCGGGTCCTGTTCGTCAGCTCCATCGCCGCCTACCGGGGGTCCGGGAGCGGGGCGTACGGGGCGGCGAAGGCCGGGCTGCATCCGTACGCTCATGATCTCGCTCGGGAGTTGGGGCCGCGGGGGATCACGGCGAACGTGATCGCGCCGGGGTACATCGAGGACACGGAGTTCTTCGGTCCGGCTATTGATCCCGCTCGGCGGGAGCGGCTTGTCGGTGACACGTTGAACGGGCGGGCCGGGACGCCGGGGGACGTCGCCGCCACGCTGCACTGGCTGGCTTCGCCTGGGGCGGGGCACGTGACTTCGCAGGTCGTGCAGGTCAATGGTGGGGCGGAGAGGGGGCGTTGACTCCGGTTGGTGGGCGCGTGCGGGTTCGTCGGGGCTGGTCGCGCAGTTCCCCGCGCCCCTGAGTGGGTGTGGGTGGGCGGCATCAGGAGGGGCTCCCCGTCGGGCGATGCCGCGACGGGCGTTCCCTGACGTGGTGCCATCCGATCTGAGGGGGCGTTGACTGCGGTCGGTGGGCGCGTGCGGGTTCGTCGGGGCTGGTCGCGCAGTTCCCCGCGCCCCTGAGTGGGTGTGGGTGGGCGGCATCTGGACGGGTTCCCCGTCGGGCGGCGCCGCGACGGCGCTCCCTGACGCGGCGCCAACCGCCCTCTGCCAACGCTCTGTGCCATGCGGTGCCGCGACGGACTCTCCGTGACGCGGCGCCGCGTTGTGGTGTGTCGGGTCAGCCGCGGCCCGTTCGAGGGGGGTCCTGGGATGCGCCGACCGTCACGCCGTCGGCGTGGTGGCCGTTCCGCTGGCGGAAACCAGGCGCCAGCGTCGCGTCCGCCGTGTTGACCCGCGGCAGGGCGTACGGGTGGTTGTCGGTGAGCCAGCGGATCATCTGCTCGCGGACCGTGACCCGGACCGTCCAGATGTCGTCGGCGTCCTTGGCGGTCACCAGCGCCCGCACCTGCATGGTGTTCGGGGTGGTGTCGGTGACGGCGAGCCCGTAGTCGCGGCCGTCCCAGGCGGGGCACTCTCGCAGGATGTCCCGCAGCCGCTGGCGCATCAGCTCGACCGGGGCCGTGTGGTCGACGTGCCAGTAGACGATGCCGGTCATCTGCGGGGTGCCGCGCGACCAGTTCTCGAACGGCTTCGACGTGAAGTACGACACCGGCATGGTGATCCGGCGCTCGTCCCAGGTGCGAACCGTCAGGAAGGTCAGCGTGATCTCGTCGACGGTGCCCCACTCGCCGTCCACGACCACGGTGTCGCCGATGCGCACCATGTCACCGAACGCGATCTGAAGCCCGGCGAACATGTTGCTCAGCGTCGACTGGGCGGCCACACCGGCGACGATGCCGAGGATTCCGGCCGAGGCCAGCAGTGAGGCACCGGCCGCGCGCATCGCCGGGAAGGTCAGCAGCATCGCGGCCACCGCCATCACCCCGACGACCGCGGCGACCACCCTCGTGATCAGCGTCACCTGGGTGCGCACCCGGCGGACCCGGGCCGCGTCGTGGTGGGCGCGGGCGTAGCGGGTGTAGGTCGTCTCCACTATGGCCGCCGCGATCCGGATCACCAGCCAGGCGGTCGCCCCGATCAGGACCAGGGTCAGTGTCTGCCCGATGCCGGCGCTGTGCCCCTCCAGCACCCTCGCCTCGTCGTACGCCCCTCTCAGCATCGCCGCGCACAGCACGAGCATGTAGGGGATGCGGCCTCGGCGCAGCAGACCCCACAGCGGGGTCTCGCTGTGGCGGTCGTCGGCCTTGCGCAGCAGACGGTCGGTGGCCCAGCCGATCAGCAGCGTGAGCAGCACAGAGCCGCCGACCACGATCAGTGGGCGGAGTACGTTCTCCATGACCCCGAACCTAACCGGCCCGGGCCGGGCATGAACATGTGACTTCGGCCGAGAAGTGGGTACGGCCGCCGCCACGCCCGCGGCGAGGCGCTGTCGGTGCGGGCTGGCACCATGGCCTCATGAACATCATGCTCTTTCACTCGACGTACGGCCTCAGGCCCGCCGTCCGTCAGGCCGCCGACCGGCTGCGGGAGGCCGGGCACGAGGTGTGGACGCCGGACCTCTTCGAGGGACGCACGTTCGACACGGTCGAGGAGGGCATGGCCTTCAACGAGGAGATCGGCAAGGACGAACTGCTCAAGCGGGCCGTCCTGGCCGCCGCTCCCTACTCCGAGCGCGGTCTCGTCTACGCCGGGTTCTCGCTCGGCGCCTCCGTCGCGCAGACCCTCGCCCTCGGCGACGAGAAGGCCCGCGGACTGCTGCTCCTGCACGGCACGTCGGACATCGCGCCGAACGCGACGGCGGACGACCTGCCGGTCCAGCTGCACGTGGCCGAGCCCGACCCCTTCGAGACGGACGACTGGCTGAGCGCCTGGTACCTCCAGATGGGCCGCACCGGGGCCGACGTGGAGATCTACCGGTACGCCGGGGCCGGTCACCTCTACACCGACCCCGATCTGCCGGACTACGACGAGGAGGCCGCCGAGGCCACCTGGCGGGTGGCCCTCGGCTTCCTGGAGACCCTCTGACAGGGCCGGCGCCCTAGACGGGGGTGTACGTCCGCTCGACCTTCTGCGTGCCGGTCCGTGTGCGGTACGAACGCGCCCAGGTGGCGGTCGCGTCCTTCTTGGTCTTGTCGGACAGCACGTAGTAGTCCATCTGCGCCCGGTCGGCGGTGATGTCCAGGACGCCGTACCCGTGGCGGTCGGTGTCCACCCAGTGGACGTGCCGGTTGGCGAGCCGGATGGCCGGGGCGGCGAGCGCGGTGACCGTGCCCTCGGGGACCTTCAGGATGTCGTCGAGGTTGTCGGAGGTCACCGAGGTGACGACGAACTCCGTGGCGGCCGAGGCCGACAGCGGGTAGGTTCCGGCGTCCACGGGCACGTCGTTGGCCCACGCCATGTGGATGTCGCCGGTCAGGAAGACGGTGTTGCGGATGGCGTTGGAGCGCAGATGGGCGAGGAGTTCGCGGCGGTCGTCCGTGTAGCCGTCCCACTGGTCGGTGTTGAGGGCGAGGCCCTCCTTCGGCAGCCCGAGCAACTCGGCGAGCGGCTTGAGCAGGTCGGCGGAGAGCGAGCCGACCGCGAACGGCGAGATCATCACGGAGTTGCCGACCAGCCGCCAGGTCGTTTCGGAGGACTTGAGCCCCGCCTTGAGCCAGTCCAGTTGGGCCCTCCCCGTGATGGTGCGCTCCGGGTCGTCGACCGAGCCGTTGCCCACGCCGACCTGCTGCGAGCGGTAGGACCGCAGGTCGAGCAGCGAGAGGTCGGCGAGCTTGCCGAAGCGCAGCCGCCGGTAGGTGGTGCCGGCGGTCGCGGTGCGTACCGGCATCCACTCGAAGTAGGCCTGCTTGGCGGCGGCCTGACGGGCCGACCAGGCGCCCTCCGCACCCTCGGTGTGGTTCTCGGCGCCGCCCGACCAGGCGTCGTTGGCGAACTCGTGGTCGTCCCAGATCGCGACCACCGGGGCGACCGCGTGCAGCGCCTGGAGGTCCGGGTCCGTCTTGTACCTGCCGTGCCGGATCCGGTAGTCGGCGAGGGTGAGGATCTCGTGGGCCGGCGCGTGCTGCCGTACGACGGTGTCGCGGGTGCCGTACTCGCCGGTGCCGTACTCGTAGACGTAGTCGCCCAGGTGCAGCCAGGCGTCCAGGTCGCCGCGGGCCGCGAGGTGGCGGTAGGACGAGAAATAGCCGGCCTCCCAGTTGGCGCAGGAGACGACGCCGAAGCGGAGGTTCGCCACGGCCGCGTCCGCCGCCGGCGCGGTGCGGGTGCGCGCCGCCGGGGAGTCGGTGCCGCCCGCCGAGAAGCGGAACCAGTAGTCGGTCGCGGGCGTGAGACCGCGCACGTCCGCCTTGACCGTGTGGTCGGAGGCGGCGGTCGCGGTGACGGAACCCTTGGCGACGATGTTCGTGAAGGCCCTGTCCGCGGCGACGACCCAGCCGACCTCGGTGTCCGGGCCGACGCCGGAACCGGGTACGGCCTCGGCGGTCGGGGTGACCCGGGTCCACAGCAGGATGCCGTCCGGAAGCGGGTCCCCGGAGGCCACGCCGTGCAGGAAGGCGGGGGCCTCGACCGCGCCGGCCGGGAACGCGGCGGCGAGGGGAGCGGCCAGGACGGCGGTGGCCGCCGCGGCCTTGACGACCGTACGGCGGCGCGGGGACAGGGAGTTGCTCTCGGCTGTTCTCTGTCTACTAGTCACGGCCGATCAGGTTACTGATCGGTATGAACGAGAGCGGGCGAACTCGTGAAAGTTCGCCCGCTCTTTGCCCGAAGAGTGCGGGGATCAGCCCTTCAGGGCCCCCTCCAGCGCCGTGTTGAAGTCGGCGACCGTCATCGGGGCGCTCTGGCCGTCGGAACCGGTCAGCGTCTTGCCGTCCATCTTCAGCGTCGGGGTGCCGGTCACACCGTCCTTGTTGAACTTCTCGGACATGACCAGGGCCCACTTGTCGTAGGTGCCGTTCTTCACGGCGTTCTGGAAGGTCTTGTTGTCCTTCAGCTCCGGGACGGTCTGCGCGATCTTGATGAGGTAGGCGTCGTCCTTGAACTTGTCGGTGTCCTCGGACGGGTGCCACTTCTTGGAGTACATCGCGCTCTTGTACTTCAGGAACGCCTCGGGGCTGACGTTCAGCGCCGCGCCGAGGGCGCTGAGGCCGTTCTTGGAGCCCTCGCCGCCGAGGTTGCCGTCGAGGAAGGTGGCGCCGACGTACTGGAGCTTGAACTTGCCGTCCTCGACGTCCTTGTCGACGGTCGTGCCGACGGTCTCCTCGAACTGCGCGCACACGGGGCAGCGCGGGTCCTCGTACATGACCAGGGTCTTCTTGGCGGTGCTCTTGCCGATGACGACCGTCGTGCCGTTGGTGCCCGTCGTGTTGGCCGGCTTGACGAGCTTGTCGTTCTTGGCTTCTTCCCAGTAGCTGGGCTTGTTGCCCTGGACGACCGCGTAGCTGATGCCGCCCGCTATCGCCAGGACGCCGACTATGGAGCAGCCGACGATGACCTGCCGCTTGATCTTGTCACGCTTGGCCTGGCGCTCGCGCTCCTGCCGCAGCCGCTCGCGGGCGGCGGTCTTGGCGGCCTGGCTGTTCCGCTTGCTCATGGTGGTGTTCTCCATCGAGGGGACGCGCACACGTGGTGTGCGGGAATACGTAGGTCGGGACTGGTGGTGCTCGGGTGCCGGCCGCTTCAGGCGGCGGCGGGCGAGCACGGCGGTCCACGCCGTCCCAGGGAGTGCACGAGGATCTCGTCGAGCACGGCGGCCGCACGGCGGCCGGGGCGCACCGGGCGGGCCGGTTCCGGCGCCGACCGCACGGTCAGCGCGGCGGCCGCGAGGAGCAGCGGCCGGAAGGTGGTGGCGGCCACGGCCCGCAGCAACTGGGCCAGGGCCCGCTCGCCGCGGCGCAGCCAGCCGGCCGCGAGGAGCCCGACGAGGACATGGGCGCCCAGCAGCAGCCAGGCGGTCCGCGGGTCGGCGTGGGCGAGCAGGCCGCCGAGCCGGTCGGGGTCGGTGCCCGTCATCCGGGCCAGCGGCGAGCCGACGCTGGTGCCGTCGCCGCAGAACACGTCCCAGCCGACCGAGCGCAGCGGGCCCGCCACCGGGCCGCCGGCGGCGCCGTAGCAGACGTGCTGCCCGGTGGTGAAGACGGTGTCGGCGGCGAGCTCCAGCGGGATCAGCACGGCCGCGATCCGCCCGAAGCCGCGCTCCCGGTCGGCCAGCGCGAAGCTGAGCGCGAACACGGCGGCGGCGACCACCGCCACCGTGTTGAGCGGCAGGGGAGCCCGGGACAGCAGCACGTGCGACGCGGTGCTGAGCGTCACGACGAGTGCCGTGAACAGCGCCGCGCGGAGCGCTCGCAGCTGGGTCCCGGATATGTCCATAGCGTGGAGAGTGTGTCACGTGGGCCTGTAAGGGACCCCTAAAGGATCCCTGTGAGCGGCCCTATCGTTATCGACAGGGGCAGGGGGCCTGTCACAGGCCGGGGATGCGGCCGTTGCGGAACAGGTCGACGAAGGTCTGGTGGTCGGCACGCGCGCGTGCGCCGTAGCTGTGCGCGAAGTCGACCAGGAGGCCCGCGAAGCCGTCCTCGTCGGCCGCGATCGCCGCGTCGATGGCCCGCTCGGTGGAGAAGGGCACCAGGGACTCGCCCGAGGTGTCGTCCGCCGCCGCGTGCATGGTCGCCGTGGCCCGGCCGAGGTCGGCGACGACCCCCGCGATCTCCTCCGGGTCGTCGATGTCGCCCCAGTCCAGGTCCACCGCGTACGGCGAGATCTCCGCGACCAGCTGGCCCGCGCCGCCCAGCTCGGTCCAGCCGAGCCACGGGTCCGCGTGCTGCTGGAGGGCGCGCTGGGAGATCACCGTGCGGTGCCCCTCGTGCTGGAAGTAGTCGCGGATCGCCGGGTCGGTGATGTGCCGGGACACGGCCGGCGTCTGGGCCTGCTTGATGTAGATCACGACGTCGTTCTCCAGGGCGTCGGTGTGCCCCTCCAGCAGGATGTTGTACGACGGCAGCCCGGCCGATCCGATGCCGATGCCGCGGCGGCCCACGACGTCCTTGACGCGGTAGGAGTCCGGGCGGGCCAGGGACGCCTCCGGGAGGGTCTCCAGGTAGCCGTCGAAGGCCGCGAGCACCTTGTAGCGGGTGGCGGCGTCCAGCTCGATGGAGCCGCCGCCCGGCGCGAAGCGGCGCTCGAAGTCGCGGATCTCCGTCATCGACTCCAGGAGGCCGAAGCGGGTCAGGGAGCGTGCGTCGCGCAGCGCGTCCAGGAGGGGGCCCTGGGCGGTGTCCAGGGTGAAGGGCGGCACCTCGTCGCTCTTGGCGCCGGTGGCCAGGGCGTGGATCCGCTCGCGGTACGCGCCCGCGTACACCTCCACCAGCTCGGTGATCTGCTCGTCGGCCAGCGCCTTGGCGTACCCGATCAGCGCGACGGAGGCGGCGAAGCGCTTGAGGTCCCAGGTGAACGGGCCGACGTAGGCCTCGTCGAAGTCGTTGACGTTGAAGATCAGCCGGCCGTTGGCGTCCAGGTACGTGCCGAAGTTCTCCGCGTGCAGGTCGCCGTGGATCCACACGCGCGAGGTGCGCTCGTCCAGGTACGGGCCGCCCCTCTTTTCCTCGTCGAGGTCGTGGTAGAAGAGGCACGCCGTACCCCGGTAGAACGCGAACGCCGAGGCCGCCATCTTGCGGAACTTCACGCGGAACGCGGCCGGATCGGCGGCCAGGAGCTCGCCGAAGGCGGTGTCGAAGACAGCGAGGATCTCCTCGCCGCGGTGCTCGTCGTTGAGCTGCGGTACCGACATCGCGGGGTGCCTCCTGGTGCATGTGTACGACAGCGTTTCTGTCGTCTGTCCAACGGGCGGGCCCCGGTGAAAGTGCCCGCGACCCTCGTTGTGAAGGTACGCGGGGCGGCCCCCGGAGTGTCAGTCCCGAGGCATAGACTTCGACGCTGTCCCCCCACTGTCCGTCCGCCTGTCGTCGAGTGTTTTCCATGGAGGCCACGCCGTGTCAAAGCCGCCGTTCACGCACCTGCACGTCCACACCCAGTACTCCCTGCTGGACGGTGCCGCGCGGCTGAAGGACATGTTCAACGCGTGCAACGAGATGGGCATGACCCACATCGCCATGTCCGACCACGGGAACCTGCACGGGGCGTACGACTTCTTCCACAGCGCCAAGAAGGCCGGGGTCACCCCGATCATCGGGATCGAGGCGTACGTCGCCCCCGAGTCCCGGCGCAACAAGCGCAAGATCCAGTGGGGCCAGCCGCACCAGAAGCGGGACGACGTCTCCGGTTCGGGTGGTTACACCCACAAGACGATGTGGGCGGTGAACTCGACCGGTCTGCACAACCTCTTCCGGCTCTCCTCGGACGCCTACGCCGAGGGCTGGCTCCAGAAGTGGCCCCGGATGGACAAGGAGACCATCGCCCAGTGGTCCGAGGGGATCGTCGCCTCCACCGGCTGCCCCTCCGGCGAGCTCCAGACCCGGCTGCGCCTCGGCCAGTACGACGAGGCCCTGAAGGCGGCCGCCGACTACCAGGACATCTTCGGCAAGGACCGCTACTTCCTGGAGCTGATGGACCACGGCATCGAGATCGAGCACCGGGTCCGCGACGGCCTCCTGGAGATCGGCAAGAAGCTCGGCATCCCCCCGCTGGTCACCAACGACTCGCACTACACGTACGCGCACGAGGCGACCGCCCACGACGCCCTGCTGTGCATCCAGACCGGCAAGAACCTCTCCGACCCGGACCGCTTCAAGTTCGACGGCACCGGCTACTACCTGAAGTCCACGGAGGAGATGTACGCCATCGACTCCTCGGACGCCTGGCAGGAGGGCTGCGCCAACACCCTCCTGGTGGCCGAGATGGTCGACACCACCGGCATGTTCGAGGCCAAGAACCTCATGCCGAAGTTCGACATCCCCGAGGGCTACACCGAGGTCACCTGGTTCAAGGAGGAGGTCCGCCGCGGCATGGAGCGGCGCTTCCCCGGCGGCATCCCCGAGGACCGCCAGAAGCAGGTCGAGTACGAGATGGACGTCATCATCCAGATGGGGTTCCCGGGCTACTTCCTCGTGGTCGCCGACTTCATCATGTGGGCCAAGAACAACGGCATCGCGGTCGGCCCCGGCCGAGGCTCCGCGGCCGGTTCGATCGTCGCCTACGCCATGGGCATCACCGACCTCGACCCGATCCCGCACGGTCTGATCTTCGAGCGGTTCCTCAACCCCGAGCGCGTCTCCATGCCCGATGTCGACATCGACTTCGACGAGCGCAGGCGCGTCGAGGTGATCCGGTACGTGACCGAGAAGTACGGCGCCGACAAGGTCGCCATGATCGGCACCTACGGCAAGATCAAGGCCAAGAACGCGATCAAGGACTCCGCGCGCGTGCTGGGCTACCCGTACGCGATGGGTGACCGCATCACCAAGGCCATGCCCGCCGACGTCCTCGGCAAGGGCATCGACCTCAACGGCATCACCGACCCCTCGCACCCTCGCTACTCGGAGGCCGGCGAGGTCCGCGGGATGTACGAGAACGAACCGGACGTGAAGAAGGTCATCGACACCGCCAAGGGCGTCGAGGGCCTGGTCCGGCAGATGGGCGTGCACGCCGCCGGCGTGATCATGTCCAGCGAGACCATCACCGAGCACGTGCCCGTCTGGGTCCGGCACACCGACGGCGTGACCATCACGCAGTGGGACTACCCGAGCTGCGAGTCGCTCGGCCTGCTGAAGATGGACTTCCTCGGCCTGCGCAACCTGACGATCATGGACGACGCCGTCAAGATGGTGAAGTCCAACAAGGGCATCGACCTGGAGCTGCTGAGCCTCCCGCTGGACGACCCGAAGACCTTCGAACTCCTCCAGCGCGGCGAGACCCTCGGCGTCTTCCAGTTCGACGGCGGCCCCATGCGCTCCCTGCTGCGCCTGATGAAGCCGGACAACTTCGAGGACATCTCCGCCGTCTCCGCGCTCTACCGTCCCGGCCCGATGGGCATGGACTCGCACACCAACTACGCGCTGCGCAAGAACAAGCTCCAGGAGATCACCCCCATCCACCCGGAGCTCGAAGAGCCCCTCAGGGAGGTCCTGGACGTCACCTACGGCCTGATCGTCTACCAGGAGCAGGTGCAGAAGGCCGCCCAGATCATCGCCGGCTACTCGCTCGGCGAGGCCGACATCCTGCGCCGCGTGATGGGCAAGAAGAAGCCCGACGAACTGGCGAAGAACTTCACCATCTTCCAGGCCGGCGCCCAGAAGAACGGCTACAGCGACGAGGCGATCCAGGCCCTGTGGGACGTGCTGGTCCCCTTCGCCGGATACGCGTTCAACAAGGCGCACTCCGCCGCGTACGGACTGGTGTCGTACTGGACCGCCTACCTGAAGGCCAACTACCCGGCCGAGTACATGGCCGCCCTGCTGACCTCGGTCAAGGACGACAAGGACAAGTCGGCCGTCTACCTCAACGAGTGCCGGCGCATGGGCATCAAGGTGCTCCCGCCGAACGTCAACGAGTCGGTGCACAACTTCGCCGCGCAGGGCGACGACGTGATCCTCTTCGGCCTGGAGGCGGTGCGCAACGTCGGCACCAACGTGGTCGAGTCGATCATCAAGAGCCGCAAGGCCAAGGGGAAGTACGTCTCCTTCCCCGACTACCTCGACAAGGTCGAGGCGGTCGCCTGCAACAAGCGCACCACGGAGTCGCTGATCAAGGCGGGCGCCTTCGACACCCTCGGACACACCCGCAAGGGCCTCACCGCGCAGTACGAACCGATGATCGACAACGTGGTCGCGGTCAAGCGCAAGGAGGCCGAGGGCCAGTTCGACCTCTTCGGCGGGATGGGCGAGGAGGAGAGCAGCGAACCCGGCTTCGGGCTCGACGTGCAGTTCACCGAGGACGAGTGGGACAAGACCTATCTGCTCGCCCAGGAGCGGGAGATGCTCGGCCTGTACGTCTCCGACCACCCGCTCTTCGGCCTGGAGCACGTGCTGTCCGACAAGGCCGACGCGGGCATCGCCCAGCTCACCGGCGGTGAGCACGCGGACGGCGCGGTCGTCACCATCGGCGGCATCATCTCGGGCCTCCAGCGCAAGATGACCAAGCAGGGCAACGCCTGGGCGATCGCCACCGTCGAGGACCTCGCAGGCTCCATCGAGTGCATGTTCTTCCCGGCGACCTACCAGCTCGTGTCGACCCAACTCGTCGAGGACGCCGTGGTGTTCGTCAAGGGCCGCCTCGACAAGCGCGAGGACGTGCCCCGGCTGGTCGCGATGGAGCTCCAGGTCCCCGACCTGTCCAACGCGGGCACCAACGCGCCCGTGATCCTCACCATCCCGGCCACCAGGGTCACCCCGCCGATGGTCAACCGCCTCGGCGAGATCCTCAGTCACCACAAGGGCGACAGCGAGGTCCGCATCAAACTCCAGGGCCCGACCAAGACGACCGTCCTGCGCCTCGACCGGCACCGGGTGAAGCCGGACCCGGCGCTCTTCGGTGATCTGAAGGTGCTGCTCGGCCCGTCCTGCCTGGCGGGCTGAGCGACCTGCGCGGAACCGGACGTGCAGAGGGGCGCACTCCTGAGGGGGTGCGCCCTTCCGCGTGCCTGGGTCTCAACAACCCTTTATGCAGATGTCAGTTGTGGCCGAAGCTTTTCTGCCGGCCCTTGCGGGCGACGTCGCCGGGAGTCATCTGCGGGCCGTGCTGCTCGGTCGAGGTCTCCATCGAGGAGTTCTGGGGCTCCTGTCCGGCACGCTCGGACTGCGACGGCTTGCGGTTCTGCTTCTTGTTCTTGGCCATGGTGGTGCCTCCTGTGGGGATCTAGGGGCCAGGGCCGGGACCAGATTCACATAGGCTGACAACAGGCGCATTTCGGATAATTACCGTGCGTGACAGGGGATGTCGCCGGGCAATGCCCCGAAACGCCACGCCGAAGATCGAGTTCGGGCCGTTAACCCTCTCGCGGTCGGGCAGACTCGAAGGAAGCCCGAAGCAAACCTCCCGGAAAGAGGGTGGATCGCGTGGACCGCTGCATCGTCCTGGTGGACGCCGGGTATCTGCTGGGGGCCGCCGCCAGTCTCCTTGCCGGGGAGCCCTCCCGTTCCCGTATCACCGTCGACCACGCCGCCCTCGTCCAAGGGCTGCGCGACCGGGCCGAGTCCGACACGGAACGGCCCCTGCTGCGCATCTACTGGTTCGACGGCGCCCCCGACCGCGTCCCGCAGCCGGAGCACCGCAGACTGCGGGTCATGCCCCGGGTCACCGTCCGGCTGGGCGCCCTCACCCGCAGCGACGGACGCTGGGCCCAGAAGGGCGTGGACGCCGCCATGCACGCCGAGCTCACCGAACTGGCCCGCAACCGCGCCTGCTCCGACATCGTGCTCGTGACCGGCGACGGCGACCTGCTGCCGGGCATGATGGCCGCCAAGGAGCACGGGGTCGCCGTACACCTGTGGGCCGTGCAGGCCGCCGACGGGGACTACAACCAGTCGGAGGACCTGGTCGCCGAGGCGGACGAGCGGCGGGTGCTGGACCGCGCCTGGATCACCAAGGCCGTCCGCGCCAAGGATCTCGGCGGGATCTGCGCCCCGCCGCCGGTGCCGCGGCCCGAGATCGCCGCGATCCTCTCGGCACCGCTGCCCGAGTCGGCCCTCTCGCAGGCACCCGAGCGGACCTCCGAGGAGGGCGAGCACGCCCCGGCGGCCGCCTCGGAGAACGGCACGCAGGAGCGGGTGCCGGCGCCCAAGGGAGTGCCGACGCCCAAGGACCTCGCCGCGCTGCGGGCGCCCGGCGCGCAGCCCGCCCAGCACCCCGCGAGCGCGACCCTGCGCTGGTCCTCCGACAAGGGCTGGGTCGACCGGCCCGGCAGCGCCGCGGAGCCGCCCGAGGTCGCCTCCATGCCCACGCTCGCGCAGCTCACCACGGCCGAGCAGCGGTGGGCCGACCGGGAGGAGGACATCACCACGGTCGGCGGCGACCCGTACGAGGTCGGGCAGGTCTTCGCGCGGCGGTGGATGGAGCGGCTGGGGGACCAGGCGCACCTCCAGCGGCTGGCCGGGATGTACCCGCGGGTGCCGCACCGGATCGACGGGGAGCTGCTCAGGTACGCGGCCCGGTTCGGTCTGCTCGCGCACAAGGACGACCAGATCGACGAGCACGACCGCTATGCGATCCGCGCCGGGTTCTGGCGGGAGATCGACGTGCGCACAGCGGCGGAGCACGCCCCCGCCGGGGAGTGAACCGGCACATACCCCGCCCCAAGGGCGAGCAAAGCTCCCCGACCCCGTAGTCTCGTCCCTTGTGAGTACGCGCGCTGCACCGGCACTTCGACACACTGGGGATGTCGTGTGTGCGGTGCGCGGACTGACCAAGACCTATCCCGCGGTGCGCGGGCGGCGCGGGACACCGGCGACCCCCGAGGTACGGGCCACCGACGACGTACGGCTGGACATCCGGCGGGGCGAGATCTTCGGGCTGCTCGGGCCGAACGGCGCCGGGAAGACCACGCTGGTACGGCAGCTCACCGGGCTGATGCGGCCCGACCGCGGCAGCGTCGAGATCCTCGGGCACGACATCGTGCGCCACCCGGACCGGGCCTCGCGGATCCTCGCCTACCTCGGCCAGGAGTCCACCGCCCTCGACGAGCTCACGGTCTCCCTCGCCGCCGAGACCACCGGCCGGCTGCGCGGTCTGGAGGCCAGGCGGGCCCGGGCCGAGCGGGACGCCGTACTCGAGGAGCTGGGGCTCACGCCGATCGCCGGACGGCCGCTGAAGAAGCTGTCCGGCGGGCAGCGGCGGCTCGCCTGCTTCGCGTCCGCGCTGGTGGGGGAGCGGCCCCTGCTCGTGCTCGACGAGCCGACCACCGCGATGGACCCCGTGGCCCGGCGCGCGGTGTGGTCCGCCGTGGACCGGCGGCGGGCCGAGCGGGGGACCACCGTCCTGCTCGTCACCCACAACGTCATCGAGGCGGAGACCGTGCTCGACCGGGTCGCCGTGCTCGACCAGGGGCGGGTCATCGCCTGCGACACCCCTGCCGGGCTCAAGGAGCAGGTCGCCGGGGAGGTCCGCGTCGACCTGGTCTGGCGCGAGGCGGCCCCGCTGCACGTCCCCGAGGTCGCCGCGCTCCAGGACCGGGCCGTGGCCGCCGGACGCCGCTGGACGCTGCGGCTGGCCCCCGAGGAGGCCCGCGCGGTCGTGGCCACCGTCACCGGCGGGGCCGCGTTCGCCGCGCTGGACGACTTCACGCTCGCCACGCCCAGCCTGGAGGACGTGTACCTCGCGCTGGGCGGGGCCGCGCAGCAGGGGCTGGTGAAGGCGTGAGCACGTTGAGTACGCGGACGGCCGTGTCCGTACGTCACAGGGCGACCGTCGGAGCGAAGAGGAGCCGAGCCACGTGAGTGTCGTACCCGCCGAGGTGCTGCCGGGCGGCGCGCCGGCCGTCGTGGAGACGGGCCGGGACGCGGCCGCCGAGCTCGGGCCCCGCGCGCGGCTGTGGCCGTCGCTGGTGGCCGTGTACCGGGCGCAGCTGTCCCGTGCCCGGGTCGCCCGCATCCCGCTGCTGTTCGTGGCGACCTTCCAGTCGATCGGGATCATGATCCTGATGCGGGGGGTCGTGGACGGCGGGGGCGAGGCGCAGTCCGTGGTCGCCGGGGCGTCCGTGCTGGTCGTGGCCTTCGTCGCGCTCAACCTGCTCGCGCAGTACTTCGGGCAGCTGCGGGCCAGCGGCGGGCTCGACCACTACGCCACGCTGCCGGTGCCGCCCGCCGCCGTGGTGCTCGGCGCGGCCGGGGCGTACGCCTCCTTCACCGTGCCCGGGACCGTCGTGACCGCCGTCTTCGGGTGTGTGCTGTTCGGGCTGCCGCTGGCGCACCTGTGGGTGCTGGTGGCCGTCATCCCGCTGGCCGGAGCCGCCCTGGCGGGCCTCGGCGCGGCCCTCGGACTGCTCGCGCCCCGGCCGGAACTGGCCACCCTGCTGGGCCAGCTCGGCATGTCCGCCGCGCTGCTGCTCGGAGTGCTGCCCGCCGACCGGATGCCCGAGGCGGTGCGGTTCGCCCGGGACCTGCTGCCCTCGACCTACGGCGTGGAGGCATTCGCCCGCACCTTCGGGCCGCATCCCGACTGGGCCTTCGTGCTCGGTGACCTCGCCGTGTGCGGATGCGTGGGCGTGGTCTCGCTGGCGGTCGCCACCTGGGCCTATCGCCGGGCGGCCGTCCGGTGACGCGCCGCACAGGCGGGCCTGGCACGATGTCAGGGTGACCGCTCCGTTGACGCCTCCTCCGCCGCCCCACGAACCGTCCCCGCACGATGCGTGGCAGGCCCCTGCCGCCGGCTACGCGGCCCCCGCCGAAGTCCGGTACGGGCAGGGCGGGCCCGGGATGAAGACCGAGCTGATCGAGGGCGCGGTGATCACGGTCGCCGTGGCGCTCGGCGGGGTGCTGCTCGGGGTGCTGTGGTGGTGGCTCGCGCCGCACGTACCGCTGGTCGGGGACGTGGACGGGCAGGGCAACTGGGCCGTCTACCTCAAGGACACCGAAGGGGAGCAGGCGGTCGGCGCCGACGGGACGCTCACCCTGCTGGCGCTGGCCTTCGGCCTGGTGAGCGCGCTCGTCGTGTTCCTGTGGCGGCGTCGCGGCGGGGTGCCGCTGGTGGTGGGGCTGGCCGTCGGGGGAGTGCTGGGATCCCTGGTCGCGTGGCGCGTGGGGATGTGGCTCGGGCCCTCGTCCGACGTGCTCGCCCACGCCAAGGCCGTGGGCAAGGGGGTCACGTTCTCCGCGCCGCTGAAGCTGGGGGCGAAGGGGGCGCTGCTCGCCTGGTCGCTGGCCGCGCTCGTCGTGCATCTGGGGCTCACGGGGCTGTTCGGGCCGCGTGATCCCGAGCCGGTGTACGGGGCGGCGGGTTCGGGGGACGGGTACGGTCCGCCCGTGCCGTAGGGCCTTTTTCGCCCCCGCCGCCCCGTACACCGGCCCGGGA
>NZ_LJBR01000352.1 GCF_001282115.1 Streptomyces sp. NRRL B-24085
GGGTGGGAGAGGGCGGACGGGCGGTCGTGCTCAGCCGGTGGCGGCCAGGGCGTGCCCGGGTTCGGCGGCGTCCGTGAAGGCCAGGAGCCCGGCCCGCACCTCGTCGCGGAACGCCCTCATGAAGTCCGGGCTGTAGCAGGCGGTCGAGTGCGGGAACTCGATGCTGAGCCGGCCCTCGAAGGAGACGACGCAGGCCATGACGGGGCTGCGACCCGCCTGCGGGAAGTAGTTCTCGCGGCCCGGGACCAGTCGTACGTCGACGGCCCGCAGGCCGTCGGGCAGTCGAGGGCCCGGGACCACGCCCATGTTGGTGGCGATCACCGTGGCCAGTTGCAGGGCGGGATTGCGGGGGATCTCCGGCGTGATGCGCATCTCGTGCACGTGGTCGCCGCGGGAGAGGAAGTCGCCGAGGCGGGCGTGCACGGCACGGGCCACCTCCAGCGGCTGGGAGGCCGCGGACACCTCGAGGGTCTGCAGGTGGGTGGTGACCGCGGGGACCAGGGCGGAGGCGGGCAACGGCGGGGACAGCCGCGAGCGCAGGTCGACGGGGGAGAGGCAGCCGAGCGTGCGGGGTCCTTCGTCCCCCGGCAGCCGCCGTCGCGCCGTCGCCAGAAGGGTCGCGGAGATCAGCGCGTGCACCGAGACGCCCGAGGCCCGCGCCGTCCGGCGCAGCCGTGCGGTGAGGTCCGCGTCCAGGGTCAGCCTGCGGACCTCGATGTGCCCGCCGGCGTCGGCCCCTTCGCCGGGGACGGCGTCGTAGGGGACCAGTTCGACCGGGTGGCGCCGTATCTCCTCCAAGCGGCTGTCGAGGTACTTCGCCGTGTCGGCGTCGTCGACCGGGGGCAGCAGACGGCTCACCGGCTCCGGCCAGCGGGGGTCCTCCGGATCGGCGCTCTCGCCGGTGCTCCCCTCGACCGACTGCCGGTAGCGGTCCCACAGGGCGTTGTGCAGCGCGATGCTGCTGTGGCCGTCGGTGATGGTGTGGTCGATCACCAGCACGGACAGATGGTTGTCCCCGTCCGGCGCGCTGACCAGGACGGCACGGCTGAGGGGGCCTCCGAGCGGCAGCGGCCTGTTCAGCTCCGCCGCGTAGGCATCGTCCGCGTCGCCGGTCCGGGTGATCAGCCGGGGCCGCTCGTCGGCGTCCAGGACACGCAACACGTGCCCGGAGCCGTCCTGTTCGATGCGCGAGCGCAGCGGCGGGTTCGCCTCGGTCGTGGCGTCGAACGCGGCCGACAGTGCCGCGACGTCCACCGGTCCGCGCAGGGTGCAGGACAGCACCGCCCTGCTTCTCTGGCCCACGTAGAGCGTCTCGACCGGACACAGCGCACGGTGCATGCCGTCAGCCTTCTTTCCG
Organism: Streptomyces sp. NRRL B-24085; assembly: GCF_001282115.1. Taxonomy (GTDB): domain Bacteria; phylum Actinomycetota; class Actinomycetes; order Streptomycetales; family Streptomycetaceae; genus Streptomyces. The sequence goes on from NZ_LJBR01000352.1 coordinate 1,358, forward strand.
TCGTTCGTTCCGGAAGTCCACGGCCCCGGGACAGGTATGCCGCCGCGGTGGTCCGCGGGGAGGTCGGGGGCCTTTCGAGGGTGCACGGAGGAGCGCGGCCGAATCCAGCCCGGAGCGCGGCGTGCGGGGAAGTCGCGTGATTTCCCTAGAAGTTGAGCCGCGGCTCGCACTCCCCGGTCCCGTGGATTTCAGGGAAATCCCTGGAACGACGGCCGCCGGACCGGTTCGCCTTGACCTGGCCTGCGCGGGTGCCTCAACGTGCTGTGCCGTGAAACCGGGGCAGACGGCGTGATCGCCCTGTCCTCGGTGTGCGGCCTCAGTTGCTCCCCGAGGGTCGCGCCTGGCGTACGTCAGGCGTGCGACACGGGGTGGCCGCACCCGTCCGATCCGGCCGGGCCTTCGCCGTCCGGGACATCTTCGGCTTGCCACGTGAGGGTTGCGCTATGTCACTCCAGGAGGACGCACGTCGACCGCTGTCCGGAGCCCAGGAGGGCCTCTGGTACGCCGGACGGCTCGCACCGGACAGTGCCGCGTACAACACCGCGGAGGCCGTGGAGATCCACGGGCCCCTGGACACCGCCCTGTTCGAGAGCGCGCTGCGGCGCGTCGTCGCCGAGGCCGACACCTTCGCCCTGCGGTTCGCCGACACCGACGACGGCCCCCGCTGCCACCCGGCACCGGACGCGGACGACTGGAGTCTGAACCGGGCCGACGTCAGCGGCGCCGCCGATCCGGAGGCCGCCGCGTGGGAGTACGTCCGCGCCGACCTCGCGACCCCGGTGGACCCGGAGAAGGGCCCCCTGTTCGCGCATACCCTGCTGACCCTCGCCGACGACCGGCACCTGTGGCTGCTGAGGGCCCATCACCTGCTCCTGGACGGCTACAGCTACAAGCTCCTGGGGCGCCGCCTCGCCGAGACCTACAACGCGCTTGCCGAAGGCCGGGAACCGGAGCCCTGTGCCTTCGCGCCGGTGCGCCGGCTCCAGGAGGAGGAGGCGGCCTACGTCGCCTCCGAGCGCTTCGCCCGCGACCATGACCACTGGGCGCAGCGCCTGGCCGGCCTGCCCGAGCCGGCCCGGCTCACCTCCCGCACGGCGCCGCCCGCCGCGCCCTTCCTGCGCCGCACCGCCGAGTTGACGCCCGCCGAGACGGCTGCCCTGGACACCGCGGCCGCCCGCCTCGGGGTCCAGCGCACCGACCTGCTGACCGCGGCGACCGCCGCCTACCTGCACCGGATGACCGGGGCCCGCGACCTGGTGCTGGGCATGGCCACGATGAGCCGGCTGGGCAGCGCCGCGCTGCGCACCCCCGGCACCGCCTCCGACGTCCTGCCGCTGCGCGTGGCAGCCGAACACGCGACGAGCGTCGCGGAGTTGGCCCGGGCCGTCGCCGACGAACTCCGGGCCCTGCGCAGCCACCAGCGCTACCGCGGCGAGTCCCTCCGCCGCGACCTGGGCCTGCTCGGCACCGGACGCCGCCTGTACGGACCGGTGCTGAACATCGTCCCGTTCGACGAGTCCCCCGTCTTCGGCGGGCACCCCACCACCTGGCACCACCTGTCCGGCGGCGCCGTCGACGACCTCCAGGTCTCGGTGCGCCCCGGGCCCCGCGGAGGCGGACTGTGGCTGGCCTTCGACGCCAACCCCGCCCTGTACGAGGAGGACGAACTCGCGCTGCACCGCGACCGGTTCCTCACCCTGCTGCGCCAACTGGCCGGAGCGGAACCGGAGACGCCGCTGGGCGATCTGGACCTCCTGCTGCCGGGCGAACACCCCCGCGACACACCCGCGCACACGTATCCGGTCGAGCGGACCCTCACGGAGCTGTTCGAGGAGCGGGCGGCGGCCGGGCCCGAGCGCACGGCCGTCAGCCACGGGGACGAACGGCTCACCTACGCCGGTCTCAACGCCGAGGCCAACCGGATCGCCCGGCTGCTGACCGAGCACGGCGCGGGCCCCGGACGGGTCGTGGCGCTCGCCCTGGAGCGCGGCATCCGGCTGCTGCCCGCCCTGCTGGCCGTCCTCAAGACCGGCGCCGCCTACCTGCCCCTGGACCCCGGTCAGCCGGCCGCACGGCTGCGGCTGGTCGTGGAGGACGCGGCCCCCGTCGTCCTCGTCACCGAACACGCCCACGCCCACCTCGTCCAGGACGCCGTCCCCGCCCTCCTGCTGGACGACCCCCAGGTGGCCGCGGATCTCGCCCGCCGCCCCGGCACCGACCTGACCGACGCCGAACGGCACGGCCCGCTCAGCCCGTCCGACACCGCGTACATCATCCACACCTCCGGCTCCACCGGCCGCCCCAAGGGCGTACCCGTGCCGCACGCCAACGTCGTACGCCTCTTCGCCGCCGCGGCCGAGCACTTCGACTTCCGGGCCGACGACGTGTGGACGCTGTTCCACTCCTACGCCTTCGACTTCTCCGTCTGGGAGATGTGGGGCGCCCTGCTGCACGGCGGCCGGATCGTCGTCGTGCCCTACGCCGTCAGCCGCTCGCCGCGCGACTTCCTCGACCTGCTGCACCGCGAGGGCGTGACCGTCCTCAACCAGACGCCGTCCGCGTTCGAGCAGCTCGTCGACGCCGACCTCGAACACGGCCGCGGCAGCGGGGCGTTGCGCTACGTCGTCTTCGGCGGGGAGGCCCTGCGCCCGGCGCGGCTGCGTCCCTGGGCCGAACGGCACGGCCTCGACCGCCCGGCCCTGGTGAACATGTACGGCATCACCGAGACCACCGTGCACGTCACCCACCACCGCCTCACCGAGGCCGACCTGGAGGACCCGCGACGCGTCAGCGTCATCGGCCGGCCGCTCGCCGACCTGCGGGTGCATCTGCTGGACGCCGAGGGACGCCCGGTGCCGCCCGGCGCGACGGGGGAGATGTATGTCTCCGGCGCCGGCGTCGCCCCCGGTTACCTGAACCGCCCCGAGCAGACCGCGGCACGCTTCCTCGACGACCCCTACGGCCCGCCCGGCACCCGCATGTACCGCTCGGGCGACCTGGCCCGGCGCCGCCCCGACGGCACCCTCGACTACATGGGCCGTGCCGACGCCCAGATACAGTTGCGCGGCTTCCGCGTCGAGCCCGGCGAGATCGAGGCCGTCCTTGCCGCCCACCCCGGTGTCGCCCGCGCCGCCGTCGTGCCCCGCCGCGCCGACAGCGGCGCCCTGCACCTGGTCGCCTACACCGTCCCCTCCGGTGACGCCCCCGCGGACCCCGCCGGCCTGCGCACCCATGCCGCCGCGCACCTGCCCGAGCACATGGTCCCGGCCGCCTGCGTCCTGGTGGACGCCCTGCCGCTGACCGCCAACGGCAAGCTCGACGTGCAGGCCCTGCCCGACCCCGACTTCACCGCCGCCGCGTCCGGCACCCGGCCCGCGACACCGCAGCAGAGCCTGGTGTGCGCCCTGTTCGAGGACGTGCTGAACCTGCCGCGCGAGTCCGTCGGGGTGGACGCCGGCTTCTTCGACCTGGGCGGCGACTCGCTGCTCGCCACCCGGCTGCTGGCCCGGCTGCGGCAGCGGACCGGTGCGGAGATCCCCATCACCGCCCTGTTCGAGACGCCGACCCCGGCCGCGCTCGCCGAACGCCTGGCCGCGGGCACGCAAGGCACCCCGCCCCGGCCCGTCCTCGGCGCTGTCGCCCGCCCGCGGCGGGTGCCGCTGTCCTTCGCGCAGGAACGCATGTGGTTCCTGAACCGGCTCGACGAGGGCGCCGCCACCTACCACATCCCGCTCGTCGTCCCCGTCGGCGCCGATCTGGACAGCGAGGCGCTCCAGGCCGCGCTCGGGGACCTGGCCGACCGGCACGAGATCCTGCGCACGGTGATCGCCGAACAGGACGGGGTGGCCTGCCAGCGCATCCTGGCGCCCGGAGAGCTGGCTCCGGTGCTGCGGCGCGTAGACTGCCCCGCCGCGGAGATCGCCGCCCACGTACGGGCCGCTTCGCGCCGCCGCTTCGACCTGACCGCGGAAAGCCCCCTGGCGGCCTGGCTGTTGGGGACCGGCAGCGACCAGGTCCTGCTGTTCGTGCTGCACCACAGCGCCGCCGACGGCTGGTCGCTGGCCCCCTTCGCCGCCGACCTGTCCGCCGCCTACGCGGCCCGCCGGGAGGGCCGGGCACCGCAGTGGACGCCGCTGACGGTGCAGTACGCCGACTACGCGCTGTGGCAGCGTGCCCTGCTCGCGCCCGGGCCCGACGGCCCGGGCCGCCTGGAGCGGCTCACCGCCCACTGGCGCACCGCGCTGGACGGCGTGCCCGAGGAGTGCACCCTGCCCGGCGACCGGCCGCGTTCCACCGCACCGCGCGGGAAGGGTGCGCACGTCGAAGTCGCCGTCGGCACCGATCTGCACCGTGCGCTGCTGCGCCTGGCCGACCGCGAGGGCGCCAGCCTGTTCATGGTGCTGCACGCCGCCGTCAGCGCCCTGCTCACCCGCTGCGGCGCCGGCGAGGACATCGTCCTCGGCACCCCCGTCGCCGGCCGCACCGAACCCGGCCTCGACCCCCTGATCGGTCTGATCACCAACACCCTGGTGCTGCGCGCCGACACCTCCGGCGACCCCGCCTTCGGGGACCTCCTCGCCCGGCTGCGCACCGCCGACCTGGCCGCCCTGGACCACCAGGACCTGCCCTTCGACCGGCTGGTGGAGGACCTCAACCCGCCCCGCACGCCCGGCAGGCACCCCTTGTTCCAGGTGATGCTGGCCCTGCAGAACAACACGCCCGCCGTCCTCGAACTCGACGGCACCCGCACCCAATTGCGGCCCACCGCCACCGGCACCGCCAAGTTCGACCTGTTCGTGGACGTCCTTCAGCGCCACGACGCCACCGGCGCCCCCGGCGGGCTGACACTGCACGTCGAGTACGCCACCGACCTGTACGACGCGGCAACGGCCGACGCGTTCGCCCGCGCGCTGCACGACGTCCTGCGCACGGTGAGCACCGACCCGGGCGTCCGCCTCGGGCAGTTGCCCGCGCTCGGCGCGCGCACCCCTGCCCCGGCCACGGCCGACGCAGCGGGCCTGGTGGAAGCGGCGCGGTCCGTGCCGGGCATCCGCGACGCCCACGTGCTGCCCGGCCACGGCGACGCCCCCGCCCGCCTGTACGTCGTGCCCGGGCGGTCGGACGCCGCCGAACGCGTCGAGGAGCTCTTGGAGCGCGAGGGCCACGGCTCCTTCCGCGTCACGGCGGTCAACGTCCTGCCCCGCGGCGAGGACGGCAGCGTCGACAGCGAGGCGCTGGGTGCCCTGCCCGCCGTAGACGTGACCGCGGCCGGGACGTGGCGGGAACGGCTGGCAGAGCTGCCCGGCGTCACCACCGTCGACGTGGCGGTGGAGAACATCCCCGAGGAACTCGACCGCCGCCACACCGGCCTGCCCGGCCGCCCCGCCGAAGCCGCCCCCACCACGCGCCCCCA
>NZ_LJBR01000353.1 GCF_001282115.1 Streptomyces sp. NRRL B-24085
GGAGCGTCCCTGAGGACCGCGGGGATGTCCGCCTTCGCGTGGAACGCACGCGTCAGCAGCAGCGGCAGCGCCACGACGTCCCGGACGCCCTGTGCCGCCAGCGACTCCAGCACCCCTTGCACGGAAGGGATGTTGAAGTCGAGAAAGCCTGTCTCCACCCGCACGTCCGGGCGCAGCGAGCGCACCCGGCGGACCAGGGCGTGCACCGTCGCGGCGTGCCGCGGGTCGCGGCTGCCGTGCGCGACGACCAGGAGGACGGGCTTCACGGAACTCAGCCCTTCACCAGCAGACCGCGGCTGCGCAGCACCCACCGCTCCAGCGGGCTGAAGATCAGCAGGTCGATCGCGATGCCGACGAACAGGATGAGCAGGATCGCCTCGAACACCATGGCCATGTCGCTGTTGGTGCGGCCGTTCTCCAGCAACTGGCCGAGCCCCACGCCGAGATCGGGGAACTGGGCGATGATCTCCGCGGCCATCAGCGACCGCCAGGAGAACGCCCAGCCCTGCTTCAGGCCCGCCACATAGCCCGGCAGCGAGGCCGGGAGGGTGACGTGCCAGATGCCCTTGACGCCCGTCGCCCCCATGGTGCGGCCGGCCCGCAGGAACAGCGGCGGCACCTGGTCGACGCCGGACACCAGACCGTTGGCGATGGAGGGCACCGCGCCGAGCAGGATCACCGCGTACATCATGGAGTTGTTCAGGCCCAGCCAGATCACGGCCGGCGGCACCCACGCCACCGACGGCAGCGACTGGAGGCCCGACAGGATCGGTCCGATGGCCGCCCGGACGAACTTCACCCGGGCCACGACCAGACCCAGCGGGGTGCCGATGAGCAGGGCGAAGAAGAAGCCGAGCAGACCGCGCGAGACGCTGGTCCAGATGTAGCCGAGCAGATCGCCCGCCAGCCAGGCGTCCTTGAAGGTGGCACCCACCGCCGACGGCGAGGGCAGCTTGGACGGGTCGTCCACGACCGGGTAGAGCAGGGTCCAGACCACGAGGACCACCGCGAGCGCGATGACCGGCGGCAGGATCTTGTTGACCAGGGTCTCCCGGAGGGACGGGCGGCCGGTGGCCCGGGTCTCCAGCGCGTCGAGGCCCGCCTCCACGCTCCCGGCGTCCTGGGCCGGTGTCGTCTCAGTGCTGGCCATGGCGGCGGATCTCCCCACGCAGTTCTTCGGTGATCTCACGGGCCAGTTCGGCCACGGGCGCGTCCTCGATGCGGCGCGGCTGCGGAATGTCGACCGTCCACTCGCGCGCGATCCGGCCGGGACGGGAGGACAGCAGGATCACGCGCTGCGCGAGCCGTACCGCCTCCCGCACGTTGTGCGTGACGAACAGGACGGAGACCCCCGTCTCCGCCCAGATCCTGGTGATCTCGTCGTGCAGCACGTCCCGCGTGATGGCGTCCAGGGCCGCGAACGGCTCGTCCATCAGCAGCAGGCTGCTCTCCTGGGCGAGTGCGCGGGCCAGGGCCACCCGCTGGCGCATACCGCCCGACAGCTCGTGCACCCGCTTGCCGTACGCGCCCTTGAGCCGGACCAGTTCGAGCAGCTCCTCGGCCTTGTCGCGCCGGTCGGGCTTGGCAACTCCCCTCAGCTTCAGGGCGAGTTCGATGTTCTTGCCGGCGGTCAGCCACGGGAAGAGGGCGTGCTCCTGGAACATCAGGGCCGGGCGGCCGTCCGTGGTGATGGCGCCCGTGCTGGGCTGGTCCAGTCCCGCCACCAGGTTCAGCAGCGTGGACTTGCCGCAGCCCGAGGCCCCCAGGAGGGTGACGAACTCGCCCGGCGCGACATCGATGCTGACGTCGTCCAGGACGAGCTGCTGTCCGCCCGGTCCCGCGAAGGACTTCGAGACGTGGTCGAGACGCGCGGCGTACTCGACCGTCTCGTCGGCCTTGGCGAGCGTCGTGGTCGTGGCCATGGTCGTCACCTCCTGGGAACTCATCGGGACGGGGTCAGCTGGTGCCGAGACCGGCGGCGTCGACCGTGGGCTCGCCCTCGGCCTTGAGGACCTTGTTGAGGATCGTGAGGTCGTAGATCCCGTTCAGGTCGGGCTTCTCCAGCAGACCGGCCTTGACCGCGTGCTCCGCCTCGGTGTCGAGCGTGGCGGCCAGCGGGTCGTTGGTGAACTGGATCGACTTCCAGGCCGGGTCCAGGACCTCGGGCTTGAGCGCCTTGCCGGAGTCGGCCTCCAGCTGCCTGTTGGCCGCGGCCTTGGCCTCGTCCGGGTTGGCGTTGATCCACTTGTTGGCTTCCACCGACGCCTTCAGGACGGCCTCGACCGCCTTCGGGTGCTCCTTGAGGAAGTCCTGCCGCACGATGATGTTCGTGATCACGAACTTCTTGTCCGGCCACAGCGACGACTCGTCGAGCAGCACCTTCGCACCCTCGGCGACCAGCTTGGACGCGGTCGGCTCCGGCACCCAGGCGCCGTCGATGGAACCGGACTTGTAGGCGTCCGGCGTGATCTTGTTGTCGGTGCGGACGACGGTGACGTCACCCTTGCCGCTCTGCGCGTCGACCTTCCAGCCCTGCTCGGCGATCCAGTTGAGGAACGCCACGTCCTGGGTGTTGCCGAGCTGAGGCGTCGCGATCTTCTTGCCCTTGACGTCCTTCAGGGACTTGATCTTGTCGGGGTTGACGACCAGCTTCACCCCGCCGGACGCCGAACCGCCGATGATCTTCAGGCTCTTGCCGCCCGACTTGACGTAACCGTTGATCGCGGGGGAGGGGCCGATCCAGCCGATGTCGATCGACTTGGAGTTGAGCGCCTCGATCTCGGACGGGCCGGCGTTGAAGGTCGCGTACGAGGCCTTGGTGGCCCCGAGCTCCTTCTGGAAGAAGCCCTTGTCCACCCCGACGAGGGCGGTGCCGTGGGTCAGGTTGCCGAAGTAGCCGATCTTGACGGAGTCCAGTCCGTCGATCTTCTTGGCTCCGGCGGCCACCTTGGCGGTGTCGGTGTCCTTCGCCTCGGAGCCGTAGCCGCAGGCGGCGAGGGTGAGGAGCGGGAGCGCGGCGATGACCGCGAAGGAGCGGCGAAGAACGGATGTAGCAGGCACGGGAGGTGTTCCTCTCGGAGGCCCGGCGGTCACGGTCTCTCAGGTCGTGGCCGGGAGGTCGGCAGGTCTGCGTCTACGGCTGTGGGGGGACGGGGCGCGCAAGCGGTGCGCGTACGTCAGCGCACACATCGCGCCACTCCGCCCTGCCCGCTGCCGAGCGCGCCGCTGCCTACGCGGCCGCCCTCCTTCGCGAACGTGGACCAGTAGTCGGTGGGGTTCATGTCAGAAGTCCCACCCGTCGTCCTCGGACTCGTCCTTGACGGGCTCCGGGGACGCGAACGACTCGCCGACCATGCCCGCGGTGAGGGTGGTGCCGTCGTTCGGGTCGATGAGGATGAACGAACCGGTGCGCCGGGAGTCCGAGTAGGAGTCGACGGGCAGCGGCTCCGCGGTGCGGATCTTCACCCGGCCGATGTCGTT
>NZ_LJBR01000354.1 GCF_001282115.1 Streptomyces sp. NRRL B-24085
CTCGCCGGCGCCGGCAGCCCCGTCACCCGCCTCGCCCCCACCGCGCAGGGCGCCCCCGCCGCGGGCGCCCTGCGCTGGGAACTCCCGGGCTGGGCCGGCTCGGTCGACCTGCTCCTGATCGCCACCCCCGACGGCACCGAACCGGGTCTGTCCCTGCTCGCCGACCAGGCCTACCGCCGCGGCTGCACGGTCGTCGCCGTGGCCCCCGCCCGCACCCCGCTCGCCGAGGCGGTCGAGGGCGCCCACGGTCTGTTCGTGCCCATGGCGACCGCCCCGTACGAGCAGGAGGCCCCGCTCACCGCGTCCGCCCCCGGCGTCCTGTGGGCCCTGCTCACCCCGTTCCTCGCGATCCTCGACCGCACCGGCCTGCTCACCGCCCCGCCCGACATCCTCGAGAAGATCGCCGGCCGCCTGGACCACATCGCCGAGCGTTGCGGCCCCGCCATCGCGACCTACAGCAACCCGGCCAAGACCCTCGCCGCCGAACTCGCCGACGCACTCCCGGTGATCTGGACCGAGGGCACCTCCGCGGGCCCCGCAGGACGTCGTTTCGCCGCGGCCCTCGCCGAGCTCTCCGGCCGCCCGTCCGTGGTCGCCGAACTGCCCGAGGCCCTCGCCGCGCACAGCACGCTGCTCTCCGGACCGCTGGCCGCCGGCGCCGACCCCGACGACTTCTTCCGCGACCGCGTCGAGGAACCTCCCGCGCTGCACGCACGCGTGGTGCTCCTCCGCGACCGTCCCATCGGCGGTCTCAGCGCCGCCCCGGCCGCCCGTGACCTGGCCCTGAGCCACGACACGCCGATCAGCGAGCTGGAACCGGAGTCCGGGGGCGAGATCGAGACCCTCGCGGAACTGATCGCCGTCACGGATTTCGCCGCCGTTTACCTGGCGCTCGCCTCCGGGGCCTGACGTAGCCCAGGAAGCCCTGATCGCCGTACGTACAGAAAGAGCCCGATGGACCGCCTCGACAACACCATCCGCCCCTACGCCTGGGGCTCCACCACCGCCATCCCCGCACTCCTCGGCGTGGAGCCGACCGGCGAACCGCAGGCGGAGATGTGGATGGGCGCCCACCCGGGAGCCCCCTCACGCACCGGCCGGGGCACCCTCGCCGAGGTCATCGACGCGGACCCGGCGAAGGAGCTCGGCGCCGAGGCGGTCGCCAGGTTCGGCCCGCGCCTGCCCTTCCTGCTCAAGATCCTCGCCGCCGGCGCCCCGCTCTCCCTCCAGGTCCATCCCGACCTCGCGCAGGCGAAAGCGGGCTACGACGACGAGGAGCGCCGGGGCATCCCCGTGGACGCGGGCCACCGCAACTACAAGGACGCCAACCACAAGCCCGAACTGATCTGCGCGCTCACCGAGTTCGACGGCCTGTGCGGCTTCCGCGAACCCGCGCGCGCGGCCGAGCTGCTCGACGCGCTCGGCGTCGACTCCCTCAAGCCGTACGTCGACCTCCTGCACGCCCACCCCGAGGAGGCGGCGCTGCGCGAGGTGCTGACCGCGATCCTCACCGCCGACCGCGAGGAGATGGCCCACACGGTCACCGAGGCCGCTGCCGCCTGCGCCCGCCTCGGCGGCGACCACGCCCCCTACGCCGACATCGCCCACCACTACCCGGGCGACCCGGGTGTCATCGCCGCGATGCTCCTCAACCACGTGCGGCTCCAGCCCGGCGAGGCCCTGTTCCTCGGCGCCGGCATCCCGCACGCCTACCTCAGCGGCCTGGGCGTCGAGATCATGGCCAACTCGGACAACGTCCTGCGCTGCGGCCTGACCCCCAAGCACGTCGACGTACCCGAGCTCCTGCGCATCGTCCGCTTCGAGGCCGCCGACCCGGGTGTGCTCCGCCCCGAGGCGTCCCCCGACGGCGAGGAGGTCTACGAGACCCCCATCGACGAGTTCCGGCTGTCCCGGTATGTCCTCCCTGAAGGAGCCGCCACCCACGACCTGACCCGCCCGACCCCGCAGATCCTGCTCTGCACGGCAGGTTCCGTGCGAGTCGGGGAACACGAACTGCGCCCCGGCCAGTCGGTGTTCGTACCGGCGGGCGAGACGGCCGAGGCGTCCGGCACCGGCACGGTCTTCCGGGCGACCGTGATCGTGTGACGGAAGCGTGTGATCGTATGACCGGGCCTGTGGACGGCTGAAACGCCCGTACCGGGGGAGGCTGCAAGAATGGCCCTCCGGCAAAGGACGGGCAAAGGCCTGGACGGCGTAGAGGTACTTGAGGCGAAGGGACAACGCGACCACATGAGCGCGTCAGGCGGAACCAAGGCGATCGTGGCGGCACTCGGCGCCAACCTCGCGATCGCGGCATCGAAGTTCGTGGCGTTCGCGTTCAGCGGCTCGTCCTCGATGCTCGCCGAGGGCGTGCACTCGCTCGCCGACTCCGGCAACCAGTTCCTGCTGCTCCTCGGCGGCAAGAAGGCGCAGCGCGAGGCCACCCCGCAACACCCCTTCGGCTACGGCCGCGAGCGCTACATCTACGCCTTCCTGGTCTCCATCGTCCTCTTCTCGGTCGGCGGCATGTTCGCCCTCTACGAGGGCTACGAGAAGATCAAGCACCCGCACGAGATCGAGCACTGGTACTGGCCGGTGGGCGTCCTCGTCTTCGCGATCATCGCCGAGGGCTTCTCCTTCCGGACGGCCATCAAGGAGTCCAACCCGCTGCGCGGCAACCTCTCCTGGAAGGAGTTCGTGCGCCGCGCCAAGGCACCCGAGCTCCCGGTCGTCCTCCTGGAGGACTTCGGCGCCCTCGTCGGCCTGGTCCTCGCCCTCGGCGGCGTCGGCCTGGCCCTGCTCACCGGCGACGGCGTCTGGGACGGCATCGGCACCCTCTGCATCGGCGTCCTGCTCATCCTGATCGCCCTCGTCCTGGCGGTGGAGACCAAGTCCCTGCTGCTCGGCGAGGCCGCCGGCATCGAGGCGGTCCGGAAGATCGAGGCCGCGATCGTCGACGGCGACACCGTCACCGGCATCATCCACATGCGCACGCTCCACCTCGGCCCCGAGGAGCTGCTCGTCGCCGCCAAGATCGCCGTCCAGCACGACGACACGGCCGGCGAGGTCGCCGCCGCGATCAACGCCGCCGAGTCCCGCATCCGCGAGGCCGTGCCCATCGCCCGCGTGATCTACCTCGAACCGGACATCTACAGCGAGGCCGAGGCCCGCAAGGGCGCCGACCGCGAGGCGACCCCCGGGGGACCGGCGCCGCATCCCGCCGAGCACTGATCACCGGTCCGCAGCGGCTGCACGGGCCCGCGACCCCGCACCGGGGACGCGGGCCCTTCGCTCACCCGGTCCCGCTCACCCGATCTCGCTCAGCACGTCCAGCACGGCCCGCTCGTCGGGCGCCGCGATGAGCCGCGCCCGGAACGCGGCGTCCATCAGCTTCCGCGACAACTGCGCCAGGATGCGCAGGTGTTCGTCGCCCGCGGCTGCCTCCGGCACGGAGATCATGAAGACCAGCCTGGCCTTCGTCCCGTCCAGCGAGCCCCACTCGACGCCTTCGGCGGACCGTGCGAACCCGACGACGGGCGCGGACACCGCGTCCGTCTTGGCATGCGGGATCGCGATCTCCTCCCCGAGCCCGGTGGTCCCCTGCTCCTCCCGCCGCAGCGCGGTCGCCACCAGCTCGTCCACGTCCGTCACCTTGCCGGTCCGGGCGAGCAGCTCGGCCATCTCCCTGACGGCCCCCTCCTTGTCCCGGGCGTCGAGGGACACCTTCACCGTCTGCTCGGTGAGATAGCCGGAGAGGACCTGGCGGTCCGGTGCGGCCGGGGGGTGGAGGTCGGCTGGGCCGCCGGCTCCGGCTCCGGCTCCGGTGTCCGCCCTGGACGCCACACCGACTTCGGCTTCGACACCGGCACGGGACCCGTCCCCGCCGCTGGGCCTGGCGGTCTCGTCCGGGGTGCCGCCGGTGTCGTCCTGGGCGGTTGCGGTCTGGGCTTCGGTGCGGGGCTTGGTGGACTCACCGGGGCGGGTGTCGGCGCTGGCCTTGTCGCGGGGGGTTTCGGTCCTGGCGTCGGCGTTGGACTTGGGGGAATCGTCGGGTTCGGTGACGGTACCGGCGTTGGACTTGGGGGAATCGTCGGGTTCGGTGACGGTACCGGCGTTGTCCCGGGCCGCTTCGGTCTGGGCTTCGGCGCCGGGCCTGAGGGTCTCGTCGGGGTTGGCGTCGGCGCCGGGTTCGTCCCCAGTGGGTTCGGTCCCGGCGTCAGTGCCCCGATCGCCGGCTGCCTCGGCCTTCTGACCCCCGTCCGCTGCCACCTCCGCGCCGGGCGCGCTCGACGAGGTGACGATCCGTTCCGCCGCCACGGCCGCGGCCGCTCCACCCGCCGCAGCACCGGTGCCCACTCCGACGAGCGCGGGCTCCAGCGGCCCGGCCACTGCCGGCCCACCCACGCGTGAGTCGCCGATCGCCACTCCGCCCTCACGCTTGCGCTCGCCGAGGTCGACCAGCGTGACCGTCGTCAGCGCGGTGACCGCCGTGCCGATCAGCACGGCCACGAAGAACAGCGGCACCCCGCTCACCGCACCCAGCACCGCCACGATCGGCCCGCCATGCGGCACCGCGTCCTCGACCCCGGCGACACCGGCGATCGCTCCGGCCACCGCGCCCCCGAGCATGTTGGCCGGGATGACCTGCGCGGGCCGCGCCGCCGCGAACGGGATCGCGCCCTCGGAGATGCCGAAACAGCCCATGAACAGCGCGGCCAGCCCGGTCTCCCGCTCCTGCTCGGTGTAGAGCCGCCTGCGGATCAACGTGGCCAGGCCCTGCCCGAGCGGCATGACGGGGATCGCCGCCGCACACATGCCCATGACCGTCTGGTTGCCCGTGGCGATGAGCCCCGCCCCGAACAGGAACGCCGTCTTGTTGACCGGCCCGCCCATGTCGAACGCGATCATGAGCCCCAGGATCGCGCCCAGCAGGATCGCACTGGTGCCCGTCATCCCGCTGAGCCAGTCGGTCAGGTGCTCGAACACCCAGGAGATCGGCTTCCCGATCACGTAGATGAAGAACAGCCCGAGCGCCGTGGTCGCCACGATCGGGATCACGATGATCGGCATGATCGGCTGCACGAACTTCGGGACCTTGACCTTCTTGATCCACAGCACCAGATATCCGGCGAGGAACCCGGTCACGATCGCCCCGATGAACCCGGCGCCCGCCTCCGAGTCGTACAAATCCCCCGTGTTCGCGATCCAGCCGCCGATCATGCCGGGCACCAGCGCCGGCCTGTCACCGATCGCGTAGGCGATGTATCCGGAGAGGATCGGCACCATCAGCGTGAAGCCGATGACGCCGATGTTGTTGATGTCCATCCAGAAGGAGTTCTTCGGGATGACCAGGCCGCCGGACGGGTCGGTGTGCCCGCCGAGCGAGAGCGAGATCGCGATCAGCAGCCCGCCGACCACCACGAACGGGATCATGTAACTGACCCCGTTCATCAGCGCCTTGTACCCGACGCTCCGCTCCTTGCCACCACCCGACGCCGTGGCCGCCAGGGTGCCGCCCGACGTGTGCACCGGCGCCGACCGCACCCGTTCGATCAACTGCTCGGGGTGGTGGATTCCCTCCGCCACGCCCACGGTCAGCACCCGCTTGCCCACGAAGCGGCTCAGGTCCACGTCCTTGTCGGCGGCGACGATGATTCCGTCCGCGGTGCTGACATCGTTGTCATCGAGGATGTTCTCAGCCCCGATCGAGCCCTGGGTCTCCACCTTCATGTCGATGCCACGGCTCGCGGCGGCCTGCGCCAGCTTCTCCGCGGCCATGTACGTGTGCGCGATGCCGGTCGGGCACGCGGTCACCGCCAGCAGCTTCACCCGTTGCCGCCGCTCGCTGTCGCCGCCCGTGGGGGGAGGTCCGGCCGGACTGGTCACGTCGATCTCCTCACGCCTGTGTCACACGGAAGCGCCGTCCCGGACGCCCCGCGAGACCGCTCTGCTGCTCGGTTGGGCCTCGCATCCTCCCTCACCTGCCCCGGTCGTCCAACAGGCAAAAGTTCCCGCATGACCTGGTCTGTTGCCGCCTGTTCCATAATTCGCAGGCGTGTTGTCACCGTCGTGCGGGCACCCTGCCGGGACGGCTTGCGGTGTCCCGTCGGCGTCCCTGCCGGCCACTCCTGATCGGCCTGATGTTTGCGGAGGCGGACTGGGGCGGCCCGGCCGACCGGTGTAGCTTGGGACGGAGCCAGACGTCGCTGCTGATGGCGGTCGGGCGGTCCCACCGCGGACCGGCCGAGGGAGAGAGGGCCTCCGACGGACTGCGCTGCGCGCACCGGGCATGCCTGTGTCCTCTTCGGGCACCCCTGTGTCCGCCGCCGCGCAGACCAGCCGTACCCACCTCGCCCCAACCCCGAGGAGCAGCTCGTAATGACGACTGTCGAGAACCGACAGGACTTCAAGGTCGCCGACCTCTCCCTGGCCGAGTTCGGCCGCAAGGAGATCACCCTCGCCGAGCACGAGATGCCCGGCCTGATGGCGATCCGCAAGGAGTACGCCGAGGCGCAGCCGCTCGCCGGCGCCCGCGTCACCGGCTCCCTGCACATGACCGTGCAGACCGCCGTCCTCATCGAGACCCTCGTCGCCCTGGGCGCCGAGGTCCGCTGGGCGTCCTGCAACATCTTCTCCACCCAGGACCACGCGGCCGCAGCCATCGCCGTCGGCCCGAACGGCACCGTGGACAACCCCCAGGGCGTCCCGGTCTTCGCCTGGAAGGGCGAGACCCTGGAGGAGTACTGGTGGTGCACGGAGCAGGCTCTGACCTGGCCGAACACCCCCACCGGCGGCCCGAACATGATCCTCGACGACGGCGGTGACGCCACCCTCCTCGTCCACAAGGGCGTCGAGTACGAGAAGGCCGGCAAGGTCCCCTCGGTCGACACCGCCGAGAACGAGGAGCACCGGGTCATCCTGGAGCTCCTCAACCGCACCATCACCGAGGGCTCCCAGAAGTGGACCCAGCTCGCCTCGGAGATCCGCGGCGTGACCGAGGAGACCACCACGGGCGTCCACCGCCTGTACGAGATGCACCGTGACGGCACCCTGCTGTTCCCGGCGATCAACGTGAACGACGCCGTCACCAAGTCGAAGTTCGACAACAAGTACGGCTGCCGCCACTCCCTGATCGACGGCATCAACCGCGCCACCGACGTCCTCATCGGCGGCAAGACCGCGGTCGTCTGCGGCTACGGCGACGTGGGCAAGGGCTGCGCGGAGTCCCTGCGCGGCCAGGGCGCCCGCGTCATCGTCACCGAGATCGACCCGATCTGCGCCCTGCAGGCGGCGATGGACGGCTACCAGGTCACGACGCTGGACGAGGTCATCGACAAGGCCGACATCTTCGTCACCACGACCGGCAACAAGGACATCATCATGGCCTCGGACATGGCCAAGATGAAGCACCAGGCGATCGTCGGCAACATCGGTCACTTCGACAACGAGATCGACATGGCCGGCCTCGCCCAGATCCCCGGCATCGTCAAGGACGAGGTCAAGCCGCAGGTTCACACCTGGACCTTCCCCGACGGCAAGGTGATCATCGTCCTGTCCGAGGGCCGCCTGCTGAACCTGGGCAACGCCACCGGTCACCCGTCGTTCGTGATGTCCAACTCCTTCGCGGACCAGACCCTGGCCCAGATCGAGCTGTTCACCAAGCCCGACGAGTACCCGACCGACGTCTACGTGCTGCCCAAGCACCTCGACGAGAAGGTCGCCCGCCTCCACCTGGACGCGCTCGGCGTGAAGCTGACCCAGCTGCGCCCGGAGCAGGCGGCGTACATCGGCGTGGAGGTCGAGGGTCCGTACAAGCCGGACCACTACCGCTACTGAGCCGCACGGCACAGCAGCAGTCCTCCGAGGCAGGCCCCCGCACCCCCGTGTCGGGGGCCTGCCCCTTTGGCCTTGTGATCCTTCTTCGGCCCTGCTCCCTCACCGCGTGACCGTCAGGCCGGACAGCCCGTCAGAACCCAGGACACCCATGCCCCGCGGCCGTTATTCGCTCCACGATCCGCACGATCGCACCCCCCTCGCGGAAGAACACTTCCAGTGCGCCCCCGGCCCGTCCGGCTGGCGCTACGTCTCTCGGCTGACCACCCCCGCGGGCGATCACAGCGGCTCGGTCGACCTCACCCTCGACGAACTCGGCCGCCCCATCCGTCTCGAACTGCACGCCGGGGACTGGCAGGTACGCGGTGCCGCGCTCGACGGCGTCACCTGGGTCCGCACGGACCCCACCGGGACCCACGCCACGGAAGGCAATGTCCCCGCCCACGCCTTCACCGGCACGTCCCCCGCGTTCCTCGTCGCCACCACCCGTCTCCTGCGCCTCACCCCCTCCGCATCAGCGACCCGCGTACGCCTCGTGGCCTTCACGGACCCCGTCCTCGCCCCGCGCACCGTGGACCAGTCCTGGACCTTGCTGGAAAGAGAAGCACACGCCACTGACAACGGCCCGCTGATCGTGGAGGAGTACCAGGTCACAGCCCTGGACACGGGCGAGCAGCACTCCGTGCACATCGCCGGGGACGTGGTCCTCGCGGCCCCCGGGATCGAGCTGGAGGACCTCGAGTCACCGCCGTCGGCGTTCCCTGGAACACCGGCCGACTGACCCCGCAGGATCACGCCGGCGGGACGAACCCGGATGCGGGCCTGCCCTCCGACGGCACGGTGGACGCGGGGCCGTCGGAGGCCTCCCCGACCGGAACGCCGGGACGCTCCACGACCGCAGTCGCCTCGCCGCCGTACGAGACGGGCGGCTGAGGAGAGGGAGGGGAGAAGGGACCGGCGGGCCGCATCTCCGGATACGGACCCTGCATCCCGGCCGCAGCGCCACCGGGCACCACGGCAGCAGACGCCCCGGCCCCCGCCGCAGTGCCGCCGAAGGCCCGCCGGGACTCACGGACCTGCCGCTCCTGCACCACCGCCGCCAGATACGCACCCGGCGGCACGTCCGTCGGCGCCGGAGCACCCGTACGCACCGCGAGATCGGCCGCCAGCCGCTCCGCCATCGCCCAGCCGACCTGCGGATCGAGCTGGTGCATCCGCGTCAGGTACTGGCGTATGGCCAGCCACAGTCCATCGGGAACCGCCGACAGGTCGAGTCCGGAGAACCGGCCTGCCAGCCACGGCGGAGGGGGCGGTACGAATCCGCTGGGCGCCACGGGAATCCGCTCGCGCACGACCAGCGTCCCCGCGAACACGTCACCGAGCCGACGTCCACGCGCCGAGACGAGCGAGGCGATACAGGCCACGACGCCGAACGTCATCAGAATCTCGACCACACCGATCGCACCCCGCACCAGCGCATGCCGGAACCGGATGGGTCCACCGTCGTCCCGCACCACGCGAAGCCCCACGGCGAGCTTCCCCAGCGACCGCCCGTGGCTGAGCGTCTCGACCGCGATCGGCCCGCCCACCAGGACGAGCAGGAACGCGGCGATCGACAGTGCCATCTGGGCCGCGTCGTCCAGAGAGGCGGCAGCGGCCACCACCGCGATGGTCACGGCGATGTACACGGCCACGGCCACGATCAGGTCGATCAGTACGGCCAACGCCCTGCTGGGCAGCCTCGCGGGACGCAACTCCAGCGCCACCGCCTCGCCCGTCACCAGCTCACTCACGCCCGCCGCCCTTCCCTGACCTGCCTCGTGGACAGCCAGTCTGCCAAGCTGAGAGCGCATCGCGCCGCAGTACGACAAGCTGACATCCACGACGGACCGCCGACGATCAGCCGAGGAGCAGGCAAACCGATGGACCTCGACGTCTTCGTCACCGCCCACCGAGCCGAGTGGGACCGCCTCGACGCCCTGCTCCGGCGCCAGCGCCGCCTCAACGGCGCCGAGACGGACGAACTCGTCGCCCTCTACCAGCGCACGGCCACCCACCTCTCCCTGATCCAGTCCAGCGCCCCCGACCCACAGCTCACCGGCCGGCTCAGCCAACTCGTGGCACGCGCGCGCAGTGCCGTCACAGGAACCCGCCGCGCCTCTTGGCGCGATGTCACGCGCTTCCTCGCGTACGGTTTCCCCGCCGCCGTCTACCGATCGCGTCACTGGTGGGTGCCCACCGCGCTGCTGTCCACCGTCGTCGCAGCCCTCCTGGGCTGGTGGATCGGCACCCATCCCGAGGTGCAGTCCTCCATAGCGGCCCCCAGCGAACTGCGTGAGCTCACCCGCCCCGGCGGCCAGTACGAGACGTACTACTCCAGCCATCCCGCCGCGTCCTTCGCCGCCCAGGTGTGGACGAACAACGCCCAAGCCGCTGCCACGTGCCTGGTCCTGGGCATCTTCCTGGGCCTCCCGGTGCTCTGGATCCTCTTCCAGAACATGCTCAACCTCGGTGTCGGCGTCGGCCTGATGTCCTCGGCCGGCCGTCTCGACACCTTCCTGGGCCTGGTCCTCCCGCACGGCCTCCTCGAACTGACAGCGGTCTTCGTCGCCGCCGGCACGGGCCTGCGCCTCGGCTGGACCCTGATCGATCCGGGCCCCCGTTCCCGCCGTACCGCGCTGGCGGAGGAGGGGCGGTCCGCCGTCGGTATGGCGATAGGCCTCGCCCTGGTCCTGTTCGTCTCGGGAGTGATAGAAGGCTTCGTGACGCCTTCGGGCCTGCCCACCTGGGCCCGCATAGCCATCGGCATCCTCGCCGAGCTGGCCTTCCTCGCCTACGTCTTCGTCCTGGGCGGACGCGCGGCACGGGCGGGTGACACGGGCGACGTGGAGGCAGCCGAGCGCAGCGCCGGCGTCCCCACCGCCGCCTGATGTGCAGGCGACGGTACTGAGCTGCTACTGTCTCCTTCGCCCCACAGGAGCCGTTGACACGGACGATGTGGGGAGGTAGATTCGAACAGTTGCCTGGAGCTGGGGTACTTCCCGCTCGGCAGCGGTGAGTGTCTGTCTGCTTCTGGAAATCTCGATTTCGAAGAAGCCCCTTCCCGATAAATCGGAAACAGATGGCCGGTCAGTCCGGCCTGAAACTTCTGATAATGTTGGGAGCGCCGGAAAGGGAAACGCGGAAGCGGGATCCTGGAAAGCACCGAGGAAATCGGAACCGGAAACGGTCTGATAGAGTCGGAAACGCAAGATCGAAGGGAAAAGCCCGGAGGAAAGCCCGAGAGGGTGAGTACAAAGGAAGCGTCCGTTCCTTGAGAACTCAACAGCGTGCCAAAAATCAA
>NZ_LJBR01000355.1 GCF_001282115.1 Streptomyces sp. NRRL B-24085
ACCAAGCCGCACCCACACCCCCGCGAGCCGCCCCCCGATATCCCGAACGCCATGTCGCCGTAACCGTCGGTTCAGACAGGCTTGCGAGGCTCAGCGAATGAAGCCCGCCGTGCCAGAGCCTTCGCCGCCGCCCGAGGGGTCCGCGGGGAACGGGGACGCCCCGGTCACCGCCGCGCTCCCGCTCGCGGCATCCGACGCGCCCGTTTCGCTCCTGGCGCGGAAGAATGGGTCCATGAGCCAGTCGAACGCCCAGGCAGAGGTCCAGCACGTGCAGCCCTCCGTGGGCTCCATAGCCGCGCACCGCCCGCACACCGTGTCGGCCACCGTCTCCGATCTGGAACCCGACCTCGACGCCGATCTCGACGCGTACGAGGAGATCCCGGTCGACGGTGCCGCCCAGCTCCCGCAGGGCCGTTTCCTCGACCGGGAACGCAGCTGGCTCGCCTTCAACGAGCGGGTCCTGGAACTCGCCGAGGACCCGAACACACCCCTCCTGGAGCGCGCGAACTTCCTCGCCATCTTCGCCAGCAACCTGGACGAGTTCTTCATGGTCCGGGTGGCCGGACTGAAGCGCCGTATCGCCACCGGCGTCGCCACCCGCTCCGCCTCCGGCCTCCAGCCCCGCGAGGTGCTGGAGATGATCTGGGCCCGCTCCCGCGAGCTGATGGCCCGGCACGCCGCCTGCTACCACGAGGACGTCGCCCCCGCACTCGCGGAGGAGGGCATCCACCTGGTCCGCTGGAACGAACTCCAGGAGAAGGAGCAGGCTCGCCTGTTCACCCTGTTCCGGCACCAGATCTTCCCGGTCCTGACCCCCCTCGCGGTCGACCCGGCGCACCCCTTCCCGTACATCTCCGGCCTCTCCCTGAACCTGGCCGTGATCGTGCGCAACCCGGTCAACGGCAACCGCCACTTCGCCCGGGTCAAGGTCCCGCCGCTGCTGTCGCGCTTCCTGGAGTCCTCCCCCGGCCGCTACGTCCCCATAGAGGACGTCATCGCCGCCCACCTGGAGGAGCTGTTCCCGGGCATGGAGGTCCTGGAGCACCACACCTTCCGGGTCACCCGCAACGAGGACCTGGAGGTCGAGGAGGACGACGCCGAGAACCTCCTCCAGGCCCTGGAGAAGGAGCTCATGCGGCGCCGCTTCGGCCCGCCGGTGCGCCTGGAGGTCGAGGAGTCCATCGACCGCGAGGTGCTCGACCTGCTGGTGCGCGAGCTGAAGATCTCCGAGGCGGAGGTCTACCCGCTGCCCGGCCCCCTCGACCTCACCGGCCTCTTCCGCATCGCGGGCCTGGACCGCCCCGAGCTGAAGTACCGCAAGTTCATCGCGGGCGTCCACCGCGACCTGGCCGAGGTCGAGTCGGCGTCCGCGCCGGACATATTCGCCGCCCTGCGCACCCGTGACGTCCTGCTGCACCACCCCTACGACAGCTTCTCGACGTCCGTCCAGGCCTTCCTCCAGCAGGCCGCCGACGACCCGGACGTCCTCGCCATCAAGCAGACCCTGTACCGCACCTCGGGCGACTCCCCCATCGTCGACGCCCTCATCGACGCCGCCGAGGCCGGCAAGCAGGTCCTCGTCCTGGTCGAGATCAAGGCCCGCTTCGACGAGCACGCCAACATCAAGTGGGCGCGCAAGCTGGAGGAGGCCGGCTGCCACGTGGTCTACGGCCTGGTCGGCCTCAAGACCCACTGCAAGCTGTCCCTGGTGGTCCGTCAGGAGGGCGACACGCTACGGCGGTACAGCCACGTGGGCACCGGCAACTACCACCCGAAGACGGCACGGCTCTACGAGGACCTCGGTCTGCTCACCGCCGACCCGCAGGTGGGCGCCGACCTGTCCGACCTGTTCAACCGGCTGTCCGGCTACTCCCGCCGCGAGACCTACCGCCGCCTCCTGGTGGCGCCCAAGTCCCTGCGCGACGGCCTCATTTCCCGGGTGAACAAGGAAGTCCAGCACCACCGCGCGGGGCGTCCGGCCTTCATCCGCATCAAGGTCAACTCCATGGTGGACGAGGCGCTCATCGACTCGCTCTACCGCGCGTCCCAGGCGGGCGTGCCGGTCGACGTCTGGGTGCGCGGCATCTGCGCGATCCGCCCGGGCGTCGCGGGCATGTCGGAGAACATCCGGGTCCGCTCGATCCTCGGCCGGTTCCTGGAGCACTCCCGGGTCTTCGCCTTCGGCAACGGCGGCGAGCCCGAGGTGTGGATCGGCAGCGCCGACATGATGCACCGCAACCTCGACCGCCGGATAGAGGCACTGGTCCGCGTCACCGACCCGGCCCACCGGGCAGCCCTGAACCGGCTGTTGGAGACCGGCATGTCCGACACCACCGCCTCCTGGCACCTCGGCCCGGACGGCGAGTGGACCCGGCACGCCACGGACGCGGACGGCCAACCCCTGCGCAACGTCCAGGAGATGCTCATAGACGCCCGGAGGCGCCGGCGTGGCACAGCAACACCTTGAACCGACGGATCCCCTGTCCGGGCACGTCGGGCCGTCCACCGGGGACGCCCTCGCGGGCTACCTGCGGTCCCAGGCCACGGAGTTCCTCCGCGCCCTGCGCCAGCACCGCGACCCGGGTGGTACGGCGGCGGGCGCGGAGGGCCCGGTCGACGCGGCCCGGGCCCTGCGCCGCTCGGTGCGCCGCATCAGCGCCAGCCTCCACACCTTCCGCCCCCTCCTGGACGCCGACTGGTCGGAGTCGCTCCGTCCCGAACTGGCCTGGCTGTCCGGGACCTTGGGCATGGAGCACGCGTACGAGTCCCGTCTGGAACGGCTGCTGCTGGCCCTGCACCGGCTGTCCGGCGCGGTGTTCCCGGCGCAGGGAGTGGGCCCCGCGGCCCACTCCGCCCCCGCCCCGGACCTCGGCTCCTCCCGCTTCCACG
>NZ_LJBR01000356.1 GCF_001282115.1 Streptomyces sp. NRRL B-24085
GGGCGTCGACGTCCTCGACGCGCCGGAGGAGGGCGCCCGCGCCTCGTACCGCGTCTTCCGGGCGACCCGGCCGATCCGGGTCTCCTCCCGCCCCCGCGGCAGCCGTCCCCCGGTCCCGCACGCGGCGATCGGCGTCGGCGCCATCCTGTACGGCCCCCGGGGGCTGCTCCTCGGCCGGCACCGGCGCGGCACCTGGGAGCTGCCCGGCGGCACGGTGGAGCCCGGGGAGTCCCTTAAGGAGACGGTCGTGCGCGAACTCCGCGAAGAGACCGGGATCGAGGCCCGCCCGTCCGATGTACGGCTCCTGGGCACGCTGCTCGACGACGTCGACGGTGTGGTCCGGATGACCGTGGCCGCCCAGGTCACCGCCTGGCACGGCGAGCCGTCCGACCAGCCGGACGAACGCGTCGGCGACTGGCGCTGGTTCCCGCTCGACCGGCTCCCGGAGAACCTCTTCGTGTGCAGCGCCCAGGGCCTCACCGCCTGGCGCCCGGACCTGCCGGTCGATCACACCCCGGCGCACTTCACGCCGTTCGCCGACCACAGCTGAAGGCGCAGGGCGACATGGAACTCAAGGACGTCCTGGCCGACTGGCGGGACTACGACGACGCGGCGTTCCGGCTCGGGATCATCCTCGGTGTGTTTCCTCCCGACCAGAACTTCAACCGGGTGAAGCCGATGTTCTGGCAGGACGGATATCCGCTGGGCGACATGCTGGTGGACATCCTGGACCGGATGACGCAGGCCGGAGTCCTGCTCAAGGACGCGGAACACGTGCGGTACAAGTGGAATCCGGACCCCGTCGACCTGTCCTGAAAGCGCGGGTGCGGCACCGCGTCGTGCAACCCCCTCGCAACCTTCCCCGTGCTGGACTCGGCGGCCATGGACGAGGATTCCGCACGTGACGTGTACGACGAGGTTCCGCGCGTCGAGCTCACGCCCGCGGCCGCCGAGCTGCTGCGCCGGCTGCGGGAGGCGCACGGGCCGCTGATGTTCCATCAGTCCGGCGGCTGCTGCGACGGCAGCGCGCCGATGTGCTACCCGGAGGGCGAGTTCCGCACCGGCGGCTCGGACGTGCTGCTCGCCGAGCTGGAGGTGCCGGGGGTCGAGGAACCGGTGACCTTCTGGATGTCGAGGAGCCAGTACGAGGTGTGGGCCCACACCCGGCTGACCGTCGACGTCGTCGCCGGCCGGGGCAGCGGATTCTCCCTGGAAGCACCCGAGGGGGTGCGTTTCCTCGTCCGTTCGCGTGTGGTCGGCGCCGAGTAGCCCCCGGGGTCATCGTCGTCTGGTGCACTTCCCCTGAGTTCTGGGACAGTCGACACGACCTCAGGGAGAGCTGTGACGCACCGTCAAAGACGTTCCGGCACAGGAAGATCGGTACTCACGTTCGTCGCGGCATTCGGCACGCTGGCCGGTGCGGCCCTGGTGGGGGCGGCACCGGCGGGCGCCGCCCCGGCATGGACGCGGCTCGCGACGGGCGTGCACTACGAGCAGTTCGACATCTCCGCCGCCGCGGGGGTGGCCCACGCCCACGTCATCCGCGTGAACCTGAACGAGCCGGGGGTGCGGGTGGAGCTGCTCTATCCGGGGGCGGTGGCCGCGCGGGCCACGGTGTCCCGGCTGGCCGGCGCGCAGGGCGCCCTCGCGGGGGTGAACGGCGACTTCTTCAACATCTCGGAGACCCAGCACCCCGGCGTCGAGGCCACCGGCGCGAGCGTGGGCCCGGCGATCGCACAGGGCCGCGCGCTCAAGGCGGCGGTCCCGCGCGGCCAGCGCTTCGGACCCGCGCTGCCGCCCGGCACCGGCACGAAGGACGTGTTCGGTGTGGGCACCGACCGCCGGGCCCGCCTCGACGACCTGGCGCTCGACGGTTCGGTGCGGACACCGGAGGGACAACTGCCGCTGCGCGGGCTGAACCAGTACGCGCTGCCCGTGGGTTCGGTCGGGGCGTTCACCTCGGACTGGGGCAGCGCGTCCCGGGTGCGGGCGACCTGCGGGACGGACGGCGACCGGGCCGCCCCGTGCAGCACGGACACCCACGAGGTGACGGTCCGGGGCGGGAAGGTCGTCGCCACCGCCGACACCCCCGGCCGCGGGGCGATCGCCGCCGGCACCACCGTGCTGGTGGGCCGGGAGGCCGGCGCGCAGTACCTGCGCAAGCTCTCGGTCGGCTCCGCGGTGACCGTGCAGCACCGCCTGGTCGCGGCCTCCGCGGGCACCCCGTACCGCTTCGCGCTCGGCGGCTATCCGGTGCTCGACGAGGGGCGCCCGCTGCCCGGTCTCGACGACACCACGTCGGCCGTGCGCACGGCCGTGGGCATCGCGGACAGCGGCCGGCGGCTGTACCTCCTGGCGCTGGACGGCTCCCCCGATTACCGGGGCGGACTGACCATCGCCGAAGTCGCCGACACCATGCGGACGTTGGGCTCGGTGGACGCCTTCAGCCTGGACGGCGGGGGCTCCACGACGATGGCGGCCCGATCGTCGGGCTCGGGAGCCGTCACTGCCCTCAACCACCCCTCGGGCGGCGCCGAACGGCCCGTCCCCAACGGCATCGGGGTCTTCGCCACGGGCTGAGGTCAGGGACGCAGACCGCTCACGATCCCGGCGGTCGCCGTGAGGCCGCTGTGGATCGTGGGCGCGAGGCTCGTACTGGCGAGGTAGAAGCCGAGCAGGGTGCACACCACCGCGTGGGAGAGCTTGAGCCCGCCGCTGCGCACGAAGATCACCGCCAGGATCAGCAGCAGCACCAGTACCGAGATGGAAATCGCCATGGACAGCCTCCTCCGCCACGCCGCCGGGTCCGTTTCGCGGCGTTCGGCCGCAAGTGTGGCGTAGCAGAGGGTTCGTCCGGGCGGCTGAAGGGTCCTCCGAACGAGTGGTGTCACGCTCGCGTGAAGGCGCCTATCGGTGGGTGTCCAGGAAGGCCTCCAGGCCCGCCAGGTCGTCGGTGTTCAGGTAGTCGACACCGGCGGCGAGGAGTTCGGTCCACAGCGCGTCCCGGGCCGGTCCGGCCAGGTCAGGGGTGGCCCAGAAGCGCACTTTCTGACCCCGCGCGTGGGCCTGCCGGACGATGCTCCGCAGCTTTTGCCGTTCCGCGTCGGGGAAGGCGCCCTCGCCGAGCCAGGTGAAGTTGAGCGTCCAGTTGTCGCTGATCAGCGGGATGAGGGAGGCGGGCGCCGCCGTGCCGAGGTCGGCGAGTCGGCCGTCGTAGAAGGCCCGGCGCACGGTCTGCGCCTCCATCGGGACGCGGGCGGCCCGGTCGCCGGAGATCACGGCGGTGACCGGACCGGGGACTACCTTGCCGTGCACGTAGGTCGTGAACAGGTGCCGGTAGCGCCGCAGGTGGCGGTCGAGTTCGAGGTAGGTCGAGGAGCCCTCGGTCTTGATGTCGACGAGCAACTGGAGCGGGCGGCGGTGGCCCCGGTACACGGACCCGTGGTGGGCCTTGACGATCCTGGCCAGCGGGTCGAGGTAGAGCGACTCCAGGGTGCGCGCCGGGTCGAGGTCGTCCACGGTGTGGCCGACGAGGAGTTGGCCGCCGACGAGGAAGATGTCGGCCTCGACGCTGCCGAAGCGGTGGTCGAGGGCGTCGAGGAGGGGGCGCGGGTGCTCGTAGTCGTTGTGCGCGTGGGCACGCCACAGCGGACGGGGCCGGTGCTTCCGGCTGTCGGCCCATGCGCTGCCGACGGGTTGGGCGAGCGTCGCGGTGGCCGCGGCGCCGAGGGTGGTGAGGGCTCTGCGACGGGTGATGAGGGCCATGTGCTGCCTCCCTGCGGGGCGGGTCGGAACCACAGGGAGTATGGGGCCCTTCGGCACCCAAGGGACCTGTACGTGCCAGGAGTTGGCCGGACCGCCGCTGCCCGTTCACTCCTTCCGCGCGGGCGCATGGAAAAGCCCGCCCCTGGTGGGGCGGGCTTCACCGGCGTTCACCGGGTGCGGCTCAAGGTGCCTGGAGGTCGACGAGTTCGGCCAGTCGGGCGCGGTGCGCGCCGGCCGTGCCGTAGGCGATCGAGTCGGCCTTGGCCCGCTTGAGGTACAGATGGACCGGGTGCTCCCACGTCATGCCGATCCCGGCGTGCAACTGGAGCGCCTCCTCGGCGGCGTGCACGGCCACGGAGGCCGCGTAGGCCTGGGCCACGGCGACCGCGATGTCGGTGTCCTCACCCGTCGCGAGCGCGTCGGCCGCGTTGCGGGCGGCGGCACGGAGGTTGACGACCTCCAGCCACAGCTGGGCGAGCCGGTGCTTGAGGGCCTGGAAGCCGCCGACCGGCCGGTTGAACTGCTTGCGCTCCTTCAGGTAGCGCACGGTCTCGGTCAACGTCCAGTCCGCGAGGCCGAGTTGCTCGGAGGCGAGCAGTCCGGCCCCGGCCCGCAGGGCACGGTGCACGGCGGTCTCGGCGTCGCCCAGCAGACGGCCCCGGGCCCCGTCGAGGGTGACGGCCGCGAGCGGCCGGGTCAGGTCAAAGGGGATCTGCGGGGTGACGGTCACGGCGGAGGCGTCCACCGCGTACAGGCCGCCGTCGTCCGCGGGCACGAGCAGCACGTCGGCCGCCGCGGCGTCCGCGATCGCCGTCAACTCGCCGTACAGGGCGCCGTCCTCGTGGCGTACGACCGTGTAGGCACCGCCGGGGGCGGTGTGCAGCGCGACGGCGAGGGCGCCGATCCTCCGCCCGGAGGCGAGCTCGGCGAGCAGGTCGTCGGCGTCGCAGGCGAGCAGGGCCTCGGTGGCGACGACCGCGCTGGTGAGGTAAGGCACGGGGGCGACCGCGCGGCCCAACTCCTCCAGGACGACGGCGGCTTCGCGGTGCGAGGCGCCCTGGCCGCCCTTGTCCTCCGGGACCAGGAGTCCCGCGAGGCCCATGCCGTCGGCGAGGGCCTTCCAGGCCGCGAGGTCGTGCGGGGTGTCCGACTCGGTGCGGGCGATCACACCCGGCGCGTCGCAGTGGTCGGTGAGCAGGTCGCGTACGGCGGCCCGCAGCGCCTCTTCCTCCTCGGAGTACAGCAGGTCGCTCATCGGGCCAGGTCCTTCCAGGCGACGTCCTTGTCGGTGCGCGGCTCGGCCGGGAGGCCCAGGACGCGCTCGGCGACGATGTTCAGCAGGACCTCGCTGGTCCCGCCCTCGATGCTGTTGCCCTTGGAGCGCAGGTAGCGGTATCCGGCGTCCCGGCCGGTGAAGTCCACCAGTTCGGGCCGGCGCATGGTCCAGTCGTCGTACAACAGGCCCTCCTCGCCGCGCAGTTCCACCTCCAGGCCGCTGATCTCCTGGTTGAGGCGGGCGAAGCCGAGCTTCATTCCGGCGCCCTCGGGGCCGGGCTGTCCAGCGACGAGCTGCTGGCGCAGGCGTTCGGCGGTGAGACGGGCGACCTCGGAGTCGACCCAGAGCTTCAGCAGGCGCTGGTGCAGGTCGTGGGTGCGCAGTTCGGGGCGCTCGCGCCAGGTCCTGGAAACCGGGCCGATCATGCCGCCCTCGCGGGGCAGCCGCATGCCGCCGATGGCGACGCGCTCGTTGTTGAGCGTGGTCTGCGCGACCCGCCAGCCGTCGCCGACCTCTCCGAGGCGCCGGGAGTCGGGGATGCGGACGTCGGTGAGGAAGACCTCGTTGAACTCGGCCTCGCCGGTGATCTGCCGCAGCGGGCGGACGTCGACGCCGGGGTCGGTCATGTCGCAGATGAAGTAGGTGATGCCCGCGTGCTTGGGCACGTCCGGGTCGGTGCGGGCGATGAGGATGGCCCAGCGGGAGTTGTGGGCGCCCGAGGTCCACACCTTCTGCCCGTTGACCACCCAGCCGTCGCCTTCCCGGACGGCCCTCGTACCGAGCGCGGCGAGGTCGGACCCGGCGCCGGGCTCGCTGAAGAGCTGGCACCAGACCTCCTCTCCCACCCACAGGGGCCGCAGATAGCGCTGCTTCTGCTCCTGGGTGCCGTACTTGAGGATCGTCGGCGCGGCCATGCCCAGGCCGATGCCGTTGCGCCGCGGGGCGTTGTCGGGGGCTCCCGCGGCCTCCAGTTCGGCGTCCACGACGGCCTGGAGGGAACGGGGGGCGTTGAGACCGCCGAGGCCCTCCGGGTAGTGCACCCAGGCGAGCCCCGCGTCGAAACGGGCCTTGAGGAAGTCGAGCCGGTCCGTGGTCGCGGGCGGGTGGGCGGCCAGCAACTCCGCGGTGCGGCGCTTGAGTTCGGCGGCGTCGGTCATGCCTGTGCTCCCGTGGGTACGACGGCGATCCGGCCCGTGGTCTCCCCGTCGCCGAGGCGCTGCACGGCGTCGGCGGCCCCGGCCAGCGGCACCCGCTCGCTGATCAGGGGTTTGATCGCGCCCCGGGCGGCCAGTTCGACGAGCTGCTCGTGGCAGTGCTGGACCAGCTTGGGGTTCTTGGTGTTGTACAGGCCCCAGTGCAGGCCGAGGATCGCGTAGTTCTTCACCAGGGCGTGGTTGAGGCCGGGGTTCGGGATGGTGCCACTGGCGAAGCCGACGACCACGATCCGCCCCTCGAAGGCGACGACCTTGGTCGACTGCGTGTAGGCCTCGCCGCCGACGGGGTCGTAGATCACGTCCGCGCCCCGGCCCCCGGTGGCCTCCTTCACGGCGGCGACGACGTCCTCGGCGCGCCGGTCGACCACCACGTCACAGCCCAGCTCGCGGGCGACGGCGGCCTTGTCGGCACCGCCGACGACCCCGATGACGGTGGCCCCGGCGGCCTTGCCGAGCTGCACGGCCGCGCTGCCGACCCCTCCTGCGGCAGCGTGGACGAGCAGGGTCTCCCCGGCCTCCAGGTGCGCCCGCCGGTGCAGACCGAACCAGCCCGTCTGGTAGCCGATGTGCAGGGCGGCGGCCTCGGCGTCGTCCAGCGAGTCCGGCGCGGGCAGCAGGGCGGCGGTGTCCGCGACGGCGTACTCCGCGAAACCGCCGTACGGCAGCGACGGGTTGGCGATCACGCGCCGCCCGTCCTCGGTCTCGCCGCAGATCTCCACGCCCGGCGTGAAGGGCAGCGGAGGGCGGACCTGGTAGTGGCCGCGGCACATCAGCACGTCCGGGAAGTTGATGTTCGCGGCGCGCACCTTCAGCAGGACCTGGCCGTCGCCGGGTTCGGGCCGCGCCACGTCCGCGAGGCGCATCACCTCGCTCGGCTCGCCGTTCTCGTGCACTTGCCAAGCCTGCATGGGGGGCCTCCACGGGACTGCGTCGTCGTGCCGGGTCTGACCGGGGTCCCCCGCATACTAAGCGGTCGCTTGCCGATCAGGGAACAGTCCGCGGGGAAGTGTCGGCACGCACACCGGGGGCCGCCCAGCGGTTGCAGGACCCGGGGAGGCTGAACAGGGTGACAGGGACGAACCGGGCGCCGGTCCCCACCGGGCGGCCCCGGCGATCCCCGGAAAGGACCCGCGCACATGACGGTCATCAACAGCCCGCTGCCGGAGAAGGAACGCGACATCGCGGGGAGTGCCCTCCAGGCGACCCTGGTGGATCTGCTCGACCTCTCCCTCGTCGCCAAGCAGACGCACTGGAACCTGTACGGACCGCGCTTCCGTTCCGTCCACCTCCAGCTCGACGAGGTGGTCACCACCGCCCGCGCGTACGCCGACACGGTGGCCGAACGCGCCGCGGCGCTGGGCGTCAGCCCCGACGGCCGGGCCGCCACCGTCGCCGCCACCAGCGGGGTGCCGGAGTTCTCACCCGGTTGGACGAAGGACGTGGACGCGGTCGGCGCGCTGGTGCGGACCTTCTCCGCGGTCGTCGAACGGGTACGGGAACGCATCGAGCGGACCGGCCCGGCGGACCCCGTCACCGAGGACCTGCTGATCGGCCTCGCCGCCGACCTGGAGAAGCAGAGCTGGATGTTCCAGGCCGAGCACCGGGACTGAGCCCGCCGAACGGCCTCGGGCCGGCCCCGTGAGCGCGTTCAGCGGGCGAGCCGGTGCGGATGGGCCGGGTACACGCCGAGGATCCGCACCTCGGTGGAGAAGAACCGCAGTTCGTTCAGGGCGAGGGCGACGTGCCGCTCGTCGGGGTGGCCCTCGACCTCGACGTAGAAGCGGCTGGCGTCGAGTCCCGCGCCGACCTGGTAGCTCTCGATCTTCGTGAGGTTCACCCCGCTGGTGGCGAACCCGCCCAGCGCCTTGAAGAGGGCGCTCGGGATGTTGCGCACGGAGAAGAACAGGCTCGTCATCGTCGGCTCCCCGGTGTCGGGGCCCACGACGGCCTCCCGGGACAGGACCACGAACCGGGTGGTGTTGTCGGGGTCGTCCTCGACCCCGGCACGCAGCACGTCGAGGCCGTACAGCCCGGCCGCTGCGGGCGGGGCGAGCGCCGCGTGCCGCGGGTCGGCCAGTTCGGCCACCTCGCGCGCCGCTCCGGCGGTGTCGTCGGTGACGAGGGTGCGCCAGCCGCCCTCCCGCAGCACCTTGCGGCACTGCCCGAGGGCGTGCACATGGCTGCGTACGCACTCCACCTGGTCCGCCGTCGCACCCGGCACGCCCATCAGGTCGAAGCGGATGGCGAGGAAGTACTCGGCGATGATGAACAGCCCCGACTCGGGCAGCAGGTGGTGCACGTCCGCCACCCGACCCGCAGCGGAGTTGTCCACCGGGATCACGGCGACGTCGGCCGTGCCGAGCGTGACCGCGTCCAGCGCCTGCTCGAAGCCGGTGCAGGGCTGCTCGGCGCACCCCGGGTACAGGGCGTGCGCGGCGGTCGCCGAGTTGGATCCGGGTTCACCTTGGTAAGCGACGGTCGTCACGGGGCTCGGTCTCTTGTCGTCGGGCGGCGGAAGCTCCGTAACGTACCAGGGGCCCCGCTCCCGTGTCCGGGACCCCTGGGCCTCTCAGGCCTTGCGGGGACGGGCCCGTACGTGCATCCGCTCCCCCTGCGGCCCGAAGAGGCTGAGGAACTCCGCCGGGCCCTCCCCGGTCGAGCCGAACCAGTGCGGCACCCGGGTGTCGAACTCCGCCGCCTCCCCCGCCGACATCACCACGTCGTGGTCCCCGAGCACCACCCGCAGCCGTCCCGCCAGCACGTACAGCCACTCGTAGCCCTCGTGGGTGCGCAGCTCCGGCTCCTCCTCGCGGCGCGGTACCAGCACCTTGAAGGCCTGGAGTCCGCCGGGCTGCCGGGTGAGCGGCCAGAAGGTGCGCCCGTGCCGTTCGAGGGGCGCCGACCGCACCCGGGGGTCGCCGACCGGCGGGGCGCCGACCAGTTCGTCCAGCGGCACCTGATGGGCCTGGGCGATCGGCAGCAGCAGTTCCAGGCTGGGCTTGCGCAGGCCGGACTCCAGCCGGGACAGGGTGCTCACGGAGATGCCGGTGGTCTCCGAGAGGGCCGCGAGGGTCACCTCCCGGTCCTTGCGCAGCCGCCTGAGCCGGGGCCCCACCTCGGCGAGAACGTCGTCGGTACTCATACCCGTATTGCAGAATCAGCAAAGTTGTTTGTCAATCCCGCGTCCGTGGCGCGACCGTGTCGGCATGACCGAGACATACGGCGAGACATACGAAGTGATCGTGGTCGGTGGCGGCGCGGCGGGTCTGTCGGCCGCCCTGGTCCTGGGCCGGGCGCGGCGTCGCACCCTGGTCGTCGACGCGGGCGAACCGCGCAACACGCCCTCCGCGCACATGCAGGGCTTCCTCACCCGGGACGGCATGCCGCCCGCCGAGTTCCTGGCGATCGGCCGCGAGGAGGTCGAGGGGTACGGCGTCGAACTGGTCCGGGACCGGGTGACCGAGGTCGCGCCGGGCTTCTCCGTGACCCTGGCGGGCGGTCGCGTGGTCCGGGCCCGCCGCCTGGTCGTCGCGACCGGTCTGCGGGACGAGCTCCCGGACGTGCCCGGGGTCGCCGAGCGCTTCGGCAGGGACGTCCTGCACTGCCCGTACTGCCACGGCTGGGAGGTCCGCGACCAGGCCTTCGGCGTGCTCGCCACCACCCCGCTGAGCGTGCACCAGGCGCTGATGGTCTCCCAGTGGTCGAAGGACGTGACCCTGTTCCTGCACACGGTCGCCGAGGCCGAGCTCTCGGACGACGACCTGCGCAGGCTGGCCGCGGCCGGTGTCCGGGTGGTGCCGGGCGAGGTCGCCGGACTCGTGGTGACGGACGACCGGCTGACCGCCGTACGACTGCGGGACGGCAACACGCACGCGCGTGAGGTCGTCTTCACCGCCCCGCGGGCCGTCCCGCAGAACGGCCTGCTGGAGCGGCTGGGGGCCGAGTTCCAGGAGACGCCCTTCGGCAGCTACCCCGTGGTCGACGCGACCTGGCGGACGACCGTGCCCGGGGTGTACGCCGTGGGCAACGTGGCCGGCTTCGGCGAGCAGGTGATCAACGCGGCGAGCGCCGGGTACCGGGCCGCCGCCACGATCAACGGCGAGCTGCTGATGAGCGACCTCGACGCGGCCGCCGGGGTGTAGACCGGCCGTCTCCGGTACACCCTGGAGGCATGTTGCTTGCCCGGCTGGCCCAGGTGTCCCAGGACGTCGCCGCGACCTCGGCGCGCTCGAAGAAGATCGCGCTCCTCGCCGAGCTGTTCCGGGACGCCGAGGCGGACGACGTCCCGATCGTCATCCCGTACCTGGCGGGACGGCTCCCGCAGGGACGGATCGGCGTCGGCTGGAAGGTGCTGGGCCGCCCGGTCGCCCCGGCCGCCGAACCGACGCTGACCGTCCGTGCGGTGGACGCCCTGCTGAGCGAGCTGGGCAAGGTCGCGGGAGCGGGGTCGCAGGCCGAACGCGCCCGGCTGGTCGGCGAGCTGATGGGAGCCGCCACCGAGGC
This sequence comes from Streptomyces sp. NRRL B-24085, assembly GCF_001282115.1. Lineage (GTDB taxonomy): Bacteria > Actinomycetota > Actinomycetes > Streptomycetales > Streptomycetaceae > Streptomyces. The sequence goes on from NZ_LJBR01000356.1 coordinate 10,759, forward strand.
CGAGCAGCGGTTCCTGCTCGGCCTCCTCACCGGCGAGGTGCGGCAGGGCGCGCTGGACGCGGTGGCGGTCGAGGGGCTGGCCCAGGCGACGGGGGCGCCCCCGGCCGACGTACGCCGTGCGGTGATGCTCGCGGGCTCCCTCCAGACGGTGGCCGAGGCCCTGCTCACCGACAGTCCGCCCGCCCTGGAGCGCTTCCGGCTCACCGTCGGCCGCCCGGTCCTGCCGATGCTGGCGCACAGCGCCTCCTCGGTGGCCGAGGCGGTCGAGAAGCTCGGCACCTGCGCGGTCGAGGAGAAGCTGGACGGCATCCGCGTCCAGATCCACCGGGACGGCGACGTCGTACGGCTGTACACCCGCACCCTCGACGACATCACCGACCGGCTGCCCGAACTGACGGCCACCGCGCTGGAGTTGCGGGGCGAGCGGTTCATCCTGGACGGTGAGGTGATCGCCTTCGACGAGGACGGGCGCCCGCGTTCCTTCCAGGAGACCGCCGGCCGGGTCGGCTCCCGGGTGGACGTGACGACGGCCGCCGAGGCGGTCCCCGTCTCCCCCGTCTTCTTCGACGCCCTGTCCGTCGACGACCGCGACCTCCTCGACCTGCCCTTCGCCGAACGGCACGCGGAGCTGGCCCGGCTGGTGCCCGAGCCGATGCGGGTCCGGCGCGCCCTGGTGTCGGGCCCCGAGGACGTCCACCAGGCCGAGGAGTTCCTCGCCGAGACCCTGAAGCGCGGTCATGAGGGCGTGGTCGTGAAGTCCCTAGACGCCCCCTACAGCGCGGGCCGGCGCGGCGCTTCCTGGCTGAAGGTCAAGCCCGTGCACACCCTCGACCTGGTGGTGCTGGCCGCCGAGTGGGGCCACGGCCGCCGCACCGGCAGGCTCTCCAACCTGCACCTCGGCGCCCGCACGGCCGACGGCGGCTACGCCATGCTCGGCAAGACCTTCAAGGGCATGACCGACGCGATGCTCGCCTGGCAGACCGAGCGGCTCCAGGAACTGGCCCTCGACAGCAGCGGTCACGTGGTGACCGTACGGCCCGAACTCGTCGTCGAGATCGCCTACGACGGTCTCCAGCGGTCGACCCGCTACCCGGCCGGCGTCACCCTCCGCTTCGCCCGCGTGGTCCGCTACCGCGAGGACAAGCGCCCCGAGGACGCCGACACGGTCGAGTCGCTGCTGGCCGCGCACCCCGAGGTGAGGCCGTGAGGACGAGCGCGGGCCTGCTGTTGTTCCGGCATACCGGAAACGGCCTGGAGGTGTTGCTGGGCCATATGGGCGGTCCGTTCTTCGCGCGGCGGGACGCCGGAGCGTGGACGGTTCCCAAGGGCGAGTACGAGCCGGACTCGGAGTCGGCGTGGGACGCGGCCCGCCGGGAGTTCCAGGAGGAGCTCGGTCTGGAGCCGCCCGACGGGGAGGCCGTACCGCTGGGCGAGGTCCGGCAGACGAACGGCAAGGTGGTCACGGCGTGGGCGGTCGAGGCGGACCTCGATCCGGCGGCCGTGGTCCCGGGGGTGTTCGGCATGGAGTGGCCGCCGAAGTCCGGCAGGACCCAGGAGTTCCCGGAACTGGACCGCGTCGAGTGGTTCGGCCTCGACCGGGCCCGGACCGTGATCGTCAAGGCGCAGGCCGCGTTTCTCGACCGGCTGGCTGAGCACTCGCCCTGACGCCCACGCGTTGCGGTCGCCCGCGCCGCGCGGGAAGGTCGAAGCACATCAGCCCTTCAGGAGGTCGGTCATGCCCATCGCGACGGTGAACCCGGCGAACGGCGAGACGCTCAAGACGTACGAGGCCATGGGCGAGGAGGAGATCGAACGCAGGCTCCAGCTCGCCGAGGCGACGTTCCGCACCTACCGCACGACGTCCTTCGAGGAGCGCGCCCGTCTGCTGAACCGGGCCGCCGAGCTCCTGGACGACGCCCAGCAGGACATCGCCCGGGTCATGACCACCGAGATGGGCAAGCCGGTCAAGCAGGCCCGCGCGGAGGCCGCCAAGTGCGCCAAGGCGATGCGCTGGTACGCCGAGAACGCCGAGGCCCTGCTGGCCGACGAGGAGCCCGCCGAGCACGACGTCAAGGACTCCGGCGCCTCCCGCGCCCTGGTCCGCTACCGCCCGCTCGGTCCGGTGCTCGCGGTGATGCCGTGGAACTTCCCGCTGTGGCAGGTGGTCCGCTTCGCCGCGCCCGCGCTGATGGCGGGCAACGTCGGCCTGCTCAAGCACGCCTCGAACGTGCCGCAGACCGCGCTGTTCCTGGAGGACCTCTTCCACCAGGCGGGCTACACCGAGGGCTGCTTCCAGACCCTGCTCGTCGGGTCCGGCGCGATCGACGAGATCCTGCGCGACGAACGCGTCAAGGCGGCGACCCTCACCGGGAGCGAGCCCGCGGGGCGGGCGGTCGCGGCCACCGCCGGGGACATGGTGAAGAAGACCGTGCTGGAGCTCGGCGGCAGCGACCCGTACATCGTGATGCCGTCCGCGGACGTCGACCGGGCCGCCGAGATCGCGGTGACCGCCCGCGTGCAGAACAACGGGCAGTCCTGCATCGCCGCCAAGCGGTTCATCGTGCACACGGACGTCTACGACCGGTTCGCCGAGCGGTTCGTCGAGGGCATGAAGGCCCTCAGGGTCGGCGACCCGCTGGAGGAGGACACCGAGGTCGGACCGCTCGCCAGCGAACAGGGACGGACCGACCTGGAGGAGCTGGTCGACGACGCCCGGCGCAGCGGGGCGAACGTGCTGTGCGGTGGGGAACGGCCCGAGGGGCCGGGCTGGTACTACCCGCCGACCGTCGTCGCCGACGTGTCCCGCGAGATGCGCATCCACCGCGAGGAGACCTTCGGCCCGGTGGCCACGCTGTACCGGGCGGCCGACCTCGACGAGGCGGTGCTGATCGCCAACGACTCGCCGTTCGGGCTGAGTTCCAACGTGTGGACCCGGGACGAGGCCGAGGTCGACCGGTTCGTACGGGACCTGGAGGCGGGCGGGGTGTTCGTCAACGGGATGACCGCCTCGCATCCGGCGTTCCCGTTCGGCGGGGTGAAGCGCTCCGGGTACGGGCGTGAGCTGTCCGGGCACGGAATCAGGGAGTTCTGCAACATCACGACGGTTTGGCACGGAGCGTGACAGTTGCGCGGCTAACATCCCGGGTGTGAACCGCGAAGTGACTCTGCCTCTGATCGTCGATAACCGCGGGACCCTCCAGGTGGCCGCGGCCGATGTGAGCAAGCTGCTCCGCAGTCTCGGCGGGCGGTGGCTGCACCTGGTCGAGGCCGGGGCCGACGGGCTGGACGAGGACACGGTCGCCGCGCTGACGATCGAGCTCGCCAAGCTGGCCGATCGGATCGACGTCGCGTGCATCGCGCACAGCAGCGGTGGGGCGCCGTAGCGGTCGCCGCACGCCGTCCGCGGGCCGTGGGCGACCGGTCGCGGTGTCCCGCGTTCGGTGCAACCCGGCGTGACGTCGTCCGTCCCGCAGGTGATCGTGGACGGGACCACTTCCAGGCTCCGGGACGAGACGGTGCGGGATGAGCGAAGAGACGATCACCGAGATCCTGCCCCCGGTCCGGCACTGGCCGGCCCTCGACATGAAGGGCGTCGACTTCGACCCGGTGCTGACCGAGCTGATGCGCGAGGGGCCGCTGACAAGGATCCGGCTCCCCCACGGCGAGGGCTGGGCGTGGCTGGTCACCCGGTACGAGGACGTACGGGCGGTCGCCGACGACCCGCGCTTCAGCCGCGAGGCGGTGCTGGAGCAGCCGGTCACCCGGTTCACCCCGCACTTCGTGCCGCACACCTCCCGGGCGGTCGGCGCGGTCGCCTTCCTCGACCCTCCCGACCACACCCGGCTGCGCCGCGCGGTGGCCCCCGCGTTCACCGCGCCGGGTGTGGAACGGGTGCGGGAGAGGTCCCGCCCGATGCTCGACGAGCTGATCGACGAGCTGCTCCAGGACGGCCCGCCCGCCGACCTCACCGCGGCGGTGCTCAGCCCCTTCCCCAGTGCCGTGGTCTGCGAGCTGATGGGCGTCCCGGCCGCCGACCGGCACGGCATGCACACCTGGACCGAGCTGATCGTGTCCCTGTCGCACGGGGCGCGGGTCGGCGAGCGGGCCTGGGACGAGATGGGCGCCTACTTCGCCGACCTCATCGGCCTCAGGGAGGGCGGCCCCGGCGAGGACGTGGCCTCTCTGCTGGGAGCCGCCGTGGGCCGCGGCGAGGTGACGCTGGAGGAGGCCGTGGGGCTGGCGGTGCAGCTCCAGATCGGCGCAGCGGCGGTGACGCACAACAGCGGCCAGATGTTCTACCTGCTGCTCACCCGCCCCGACCTGGCCGAACGGCTGCGCGCCGAGCCGGAGATCCGCCCGCGGGCCGTCGACGAGCTGCTGCGCTACATCCCGCACCGCAACACGGTCGGCCTGTCGCGGATCGCCCTGGAGGACGTGGGCGTCGGCGGCGTACGGATCCGGGCGGGCGACGCGATCTACGTGTCGTACCTGTCCGCGAACCGGGACCCCGACGTCTTCCCGTACCCGGAGACGATCGACTTCTCCCGCGACCCCGTCCCGCACGTGACGTTCGGTGCCGGCCCGCACTCCTGCCCCGCCGGGCTGCTGGCCCGGTCGCAGTGCGAACTGCTGGTCGAGGCGCTGCTGGAGCGGGTGCCGGGCCTGCGGCTGGCGGTCCCACCGGACAAGGTCCCTTTCCGCAAGGGCAGGGCGGTCCGCGGCCCCGAGGCGCTCCCGGTGGCGTGGTGAAGGCTCCGGAGGGCTTCCGCTCCCTCCGGAGCCACTGCCGCTACCGGATCGGCATCCCCGACAGGGTCCGCGCGATCACCAGCCGCTGGATCTCGCTCGTGCCTTCGAAGATCGTGTAGATGGCCGCGTCGCGGTGCATGCGCTCCACCGGGTACTCCCGGGTGTAGCCGTTCCCGCCCAGGATCTGGACGGCCTGCGCGGTGACCTTCTTCGCCGTCTCGCTCGCGAAGAGCTTCGACATCGAGCCCTCGGCGGCGGTGAACTGCTTGCCGTTGATCGCCATCCAGGAGGCGCGCCAGACCAGGAGACGGGCCGCGTCGATGGAGGTGCGCATGTCCGCGAGCTGGAACGCCACACCCTGGTTGTCGATGATGGGCCGGCCGAACTGCTCACGCGTCTTGGCGTAGTCGAGGGCGACCTCGTAGGCGGCCCGGGCGGTGCCCACGGCCATGGCGCCGACGGCGGGCCGCGAGGCCTCGAACGTGGCCATCGCCGCGTTCTTGACCCGCTCGCCACCGGCCTTGGCACGCTCGCGGGCCCGGGCGAGGCGGTGGTCGAGCTTCTCCTTGCCGCCGAGGAGGCAGGAGCCGGGCACCCGGACGTTCTCCAGGACGACCTCGGCGGTGTGCGAGGCGCGGATGCCGTGCTTCTTGAACTTCTGGCCCTGGGACAGTCCCGGCGTGTTCGGCGGCACGATGAAGGAGGCGTGGCCCTTGGAGCCGAGCTCCGGGTCGACGACCGCGACGACGACGTGGACGTTGGCGATGCCGCCGTTGGTCGCCCAGGTCTTGGTGCCGTTGAGGACCCACTCGTCCTTGGCCTCGTCGTACACGGCACGCGTGCGCATGGAGGCCACGTCGGAACCGGCGTCCGGCTCGGACGAGCAGAACGCGGCGACCTTGACATCGTTGGCGTCGCCGTACATCTGCGGGATCCAGGTGCCGATCTGCTCCTCGGTGCCGTTGGCGAGGACGCCGACGGCGGCCAGGCCGGTGCCCACGATCGACAGGGCGATGCCGGCGTCGCCCCAGAACAGTTCCTCCATCGCCATCGGGATGCCGAGCCCGGTGGGGTCGAAGTACTGCTGGGCGTAGAAGTCGAGGGAGTAGATGCCGACCTTGGCGGCCTCCTGGATGACCGGCCAGGGAGTCTCCTCACGCTCGTCCCATTCGGCGGCCGCGGGGCGGATGACGTCGGCGGCGAAGCCGTGCAGCCAGTCCCGGACCTCCTTCTGTTCGTCGTTGAGCTCCATGGTGAACTCGGCCATGTCCCCTCCAGCGGCGACGCACGTGCATGTTACTTGCGGTAACCAGAGTCTGTTACCCACGGGTAGGAAAAGTCAACTCCCCATGACCGGTCAGCAGCCTGTTCGATGCCCGTCACCCGTCGGGTGTTAGTTTGCGCAGGCGTTACCGATTCAGCACGGGTGGGGAGAGCTCATGGACACCACACAGCGGACCGACCAGCAGCGGTCCGCCGACCGCCGCCGGCGCGAGCTGCTGGAGGCCGCGGACAGGGTGGTGCTGCGCGACGGCCCACAGGCCTCCATGAACGCCATCGCCGCGGAGGCCGGCATCACCAAGCCGATCCTCTATCGGCACTTCGGCGACAAGGGGGGACTCTACGCCGCACTGGCCAAGCGGCACACCGACGCCCTCCTGGACTCGCTGCGGGCCGCGCTGGACGCCCCCGCGGACCGGCGTGAGCGGGTCGAGGCCACCCTGGACACCTACCTGGCGGCGATCGAGGCCCGGCCCCAGGTGTACCGGTTCCTGATGCACCCCGCCGAGGGCGGCCAGACCGGGGACCAGGGGTTCGACGTCGGCCAGCATTCCGCGCCGCTGCTGCGCAGGATGGGTGAAGAGTTGGGGCAGGTCATCGAGGACCGGCTGGACCTCGGGCCCGGCAGCCAGCTGCTGGCCCGGGTGTGGGGGCACGGGATCGTCGGGATGATGTACGCGGCGGGTGACTGGTGGCTGGGCGAACGGCCCTGCGCCCGGGCCGAGTTGGTGCGGAGCATGGCGGACCTGTTGTGGGGGCGGCTCGCCGCAGCGGGGGACAAGGTGGGGGGTCCGGGGTTCTGACGGTCGTGGTTCGAGTGCGGCCCGGTGGGGGCTGGGCGCGCAGTTCCCCGCGCCCCTAAGTGGGATCAGTTGCCCTGCGCCAAGAAGTCCGGGCCACTTGGCGCATGAGTTTGCGCTTGCGGCGGCCCGTCAGGTGATCCGCGTACACCTTGCCTTCCAAGTGGTCGCACTCATGCTGGAGGCAGCGAGCGAAAAACCCTGTTCCATGCACGGTGACGGGCTCGCCGGTCGCCGTGAAACCCTCCACCAGCGCGTGGTCGAAACGCTCGGTTCCCGCCTCCAGTCCCGGCAGGGACAGGCAGCCCTCGGGGCCCCTGAGCACCACACCGTCCGTCTCCACCAGCCGTGGGTTGACCACATGCCCCAGGTGGCGGACCTCCTCGTCGTCCGGGCAGTCGTACACGAACACGCGCAGGGGGACGCCCACTTGGTTCGCCGCGAGGCCCACCCCCTCGTGCGCGTACATCGTCGCGAACAGGTCTTCCACGAGCGTCGCCAGCTCCGGACCGAAGTCCGAGACCTCCTCGCAGGGTTCGTGCAGCACGGGACTGCCGAGCAGGGTGAGGGGCCGGACCCGGCCACGGGTGCCCGGAATGGAGCCGTTTCGCATGGCCGCAAGGGTACGGCGATTCGGGAGTGCCTACGGATCTCGATAGGCTGAGGTCCACACCACGTGGCCGGAGGCAGAGTCGCGGCGCGTACGCAAGGAGGATCGAGAACTGATGACAGGCAACTCGGACCCGCTCTCGCCGCGGGCCAAGCTGGCCGTGACGGCGGGCAAGGCCGTCGCGGCGGCATCCCGAGCCGCGGGACGCGGCAGCGGTTCGGTCATCGGCGGCCGGGTGGCCCTCAAGCTCGACCCCGACCTCCTCGCCCGGCTCGCCCAGAACCTGGACGTGGTCCTCGTCTCGGCGACCAACGGCAAGACCACCACGACCCGTCTGATCGCGGAGGCCCTGGGCGCCGCCGGACCCGTCGTCTCCAACGCCCTCGGCGCCAACATGCCGGCCGGCATCACCTCGGCGCTCGCCGGCGGCTCGGACGCCCGGTACGGCGTCATCGAGGTCGACGAGAAGTACCTCGCGGGCGTGGCCCGGGACACCGACCCCAAGTGCATCGCCCTGCTGAACCTCTCCCGCGACCAGCTCGACCGGGCCGCCGAGACCCGCATGCTCGCCGAGAACTGGCGTGAGGGGCTGGCCGGTTCGAAGGCCGTCGTCGTCGCCAACGCCGACGACCCGCTCGTCGTGTGGGCCGCGTCCTCCTCCCCCAACGTCATCTGGGTCGCCGCCGGACAGATGTGGAAGGACGACGCCTGGTCCTGCCCGTCCTGCGGCGGCGTGATGCAGCGGCCCGGCGACGACTGGTTCTGCGGTGAGTGCGGGTTCCGCCGTCCCACCCCGAGCTGGGCGCTCTCCGGTGACCACGTGCTCGACCCGCACGGCTCGGCCTGGCCGATCCACCTTCAGCTGCCGGGCCGCGCCAACAAGGCCAACGCCGCCTCCTCGGCCGCCGTCGCCGCCGTCTTCGGCGTGCCGCCGCAGGTCGCCCTGGAACGCATGTACCAGGTGCAGGCCGTGGCCGGCCGCTACGACATCGTCCAGTTCCAGCAGCGTGACCTGCGACTGCTGCTCGCGAAGAACCCGGCCGGCTGGCTCGAGACGTTCAGCCTGATCGACCCGCCGCCCACCCCGGTGATCCTCTCCGTCAACGCGCGCGGTGCCGACGGCACCGACACCTCCTGGCTGTGGGACGTCGACTACACGCGCCTGACCGGCCACCCGATCTGCGTGATCGGCGACCGGAAGCTGGACCTCGCGGTGCGCCTGGAGGTCGCGAACCAGAACTTCCAGGTCTGCGACAACCTCGACCAGGCCGTGCAGATGAGCCCGCCCGGCCGTATCGAGGTCATCGCGAACTACACCGCCTTCCAGGACCTGCGCCGCCGCGTCGGCAACTGACACTCAGGGGACTTTTGTGAGCGACAACCAACTGCGGATCGTCTGGATCTACCCCGACCTGCTCAGCACCTACGGCGACCAGGGCAACGCCCTCGTCATCGAGCGCCGGGCCCGCCAGCGCGGCCTCGACGTGGCCCGCCTGGACGTGCGCAGCGACCAGCCGATCCCGACCTCCGGCGACATCTACCTGATCGGCGGCGGCGAGGACCGGCCCCAGCGGCTGGCGGCCGAGCGGCTGCGCCGGGACGGCGGTCTGCACCGGGCCGTGGGCAACGGCGCGATCGTCTTCTCGGTGTGCGCCGGTTACCAGATCCTCGGCCACGAGTTCATCAACGACCTCGGCCAGCGCGAGCCCGGCCTCGGCCTGCTCGACGTGGTCTCGGTGCGCGGTGAGGGCGAGCGCTGCGTCGGTGACGTGCTCGCCGACATCGACCCGCGGCTCGGCCTGCCCCCGCTGACCGGTTTCGAGAACCACCAGGGCGTCACCCATCTCGGCCCCACCGCCCGCCCGTTCGCCAATGTCAAGCTGGGCAAGGGCAACGGCACCGGGGACGGCACGGAGGGCGCGTACAACGACACGGTGTTCGGCACGTACATGCACGGGCCCGTGCTCGCGCGCAACCCGCTGATCGCCGACCTCCTGCTGAAGCTGGCGCTCGACGTGAACGCGCTGCCGCCGACCGACGACCGCTGGTACGAGGCCCTGCGCAACGAGCGCATCTCGGCCGCGCAGCAGCCCGCCTGAGAAGGCGTTCACCTCGGTTCCAGACGCCTGACACCAGCCCGTCTGACGAGGTGTCCGCACAGGTGAGCGGGGCCGTCCAGCAGGCGGACGCATGCTTCGGCCCCGCCCCCTCCTGCCGCTAGGGTGGCGGGGTTCGAGCCGGACAGCGTGGTCCGGACCCATGCCACGTCCCATCGCTGAAAAGGTTCTCGCGGCTATGCGCATTGGTGTCCTCACGTCCGGCGGCGACTGCCCCGGCCTGAACGCCGTCATCCGGTCCGTCGTGCACCGTGCCGTCGTCGACCACGGCGACGAGGTCATCGGCTTCCGGGACGGCTGGAAGGGCCTCCTGGAGTGCGACTACCTCAAGCTCGACCTCGACGCCGTGGGCGGCATCCTGGCCCGCGGCGGCACGATCCTCGGCTCCTCGCGGGTCCAGCCCTCGCATTTGCGGGACGGTGTGGAGCGGGCCAAGGGGCATGTCGAGGAGCTCGGGCTCGACGCGATCATCCCCATCGGCGGTGAGGGCACGCTCAAGGCCGCCCGCCTGATGTCGGACGCCGGTCTGCCGATCGTGGGCGTGCCGAAGACGATCGACAACGACATCGCGGTCACGGACGTCACCTTCGGGTTCGACACGGCCGTCGGTGTCGCCACCGAGGCCCTCGACCGGCTGAAGACCACCGCCGAGTCCCACCAGCGGGTCCTCGTCGTCGAGGTCATGGGACGGCACACCGGCTGGATAGCGCTGCACTCCGGCATGGCGGCCGGCGCGCACGCCATCGTCGTACCGGAGCGCCCCTTCGACATCGAGGAGCTGGCCCGGCGGGTCGGCGAACGGTTCGAGGCGGGCAAGCGGTTCGCGATCGTCGTGGCCGCGGAGGGCGCCAAGCCGGCTCCCGGCTCCATGGCCTTCGACGAGGGCGGCAAGGACATCTACGGCCACGAGCGCTTCGCCGGGATCGCCCGCCAGCTCTCCATCGAGCTGGAGGAGCGGCTGGGGAAGGAAGCCCGGCCGGTCATCCTCGGACATGTGCAGCGGGGCGGTACGCCGACCGCGTACGACCGGGTCCTCGCCACGCGGTTCGGCTGGCACGCGGTGGAGGCCGTGCACCGCGGGGAGTTCGGTCACATGACCGCACTGCGGGGCACCGACATCCTGATGGTGCCGCTGGCCGAGGCCGTGGAGACGCTGAAGACGGTCCCCGCGGACCGCTACGAGGAAGCCGAGTGCGTCCTCTAGACCATCGCGCAGGACACTGAGGAATCCGCCCCCGGTCGCAGCCGCGACCGGGGGCGGTTCTAGTCTGTGTGGCGGACAGACTTGCACAACCCCCACGAATCAGGAGCCGCCGCGATGGACCACAGCGGGCACGGCATGACCCACGATCTGCCGCCGTTCACGCTGGGACGAGGGCTTCAGTGGTCGGCCGACCCCTTCTTCCTCGTCGCCTGCCTCCTCGCGCTCGGCCTGTACGCGTGGGGAGTCGTGCGGCTGCGGCGGCGGGGGGACTCGTGGTCCGTGGGACGGACCGTCTCCTACGTGACCGGTGTGCTGTCCATCGGGCTGATGATGTGCACCGGGCTGAACGACTACGGGATGGTCATGTTCAGCGTGCACATGGTGCAGCACATGGTGATCAGCATGCTGTCGCCGATCCTCGTCCTGCTCGGCGCGCCGGTCACCCTGGCCCTGCGGGCGCTGCCGGTCGCCGGCAAGGGGCACAAGGGGCCGCGTGAGCTGCTGCTCGCGCTGCTGCACAGCCGGTACATGCGGATCATCACGCATCCGGCGTTCACCATCCCGCTGTTCATCGCGAGCCTGTACGCCCTCTACTTCACGCCGGTTTTCGACTTCCTCATGGGCTCGAAGACCGGGCACGTCGCGATGATGGTCCACTTCCTCGCCGTCGGTGTGGTCTTCTTCTGGCCGATCATCGGCGTGGACCCGGGACCCCACCGGCCCGGGTACCTGATGCGGATGCTGGAGCTGTTCGCCGGGATGCCGTTCCACGCGTTCTTCGGCATCGCGCTGATGATGGCGTCCGAGCCCATGGTGGAGACGTTCAAGAACCCGCCCGCCTCGCTCGGCATCGACGCGCTCTCCGACCAGAACTACGCCGGCGGTATCGCGTGGGCGTTCAGTGAGATTCCCTCCGTTCTCGTACTCATCGCACTGCTGTTCCAGTGGTACGGCTCCGAACAGCGGCAGGCGAAGCGCACGGACCGGGCCGCCGACCGGGACGGCGACAAGGAACTCGAGGCGTACAACGCATATTTGGCCTCTTTGAGCACCCGCGAGCGATAAGAGGCTTCGCTTTTCCTCGGCATTCAGTAGCATGAAGCGCGTTGGGGGAACCGCCGGGGGGAGCGGTCATGACACTTCGCGCATTTATGCACAGGATCGCCGTACTGGCGATTTTCTCACTGCTGCTGAGCGGCTGCGAGAAGGGAAATCCACTGACGGTGGTCAAAGCCGTCGCCGTCGGCGTGCCCTCGCTCTCGCCGTTCTTCGAGGAGAGCAGCGGGCTGGGCTGGGACGCCGCCGCCGTGCGGTCTAGGCCCGTGCAGGGAAGTCTCCAGCAAGGAGACACGCCCGGTCTGTACGGCGGCAGCAAGCAGCCGACCATCTGTGACGTCGCCGGACTCGAACGATTTCTCACCGATCCCAGGAATCACAAAAAGGCACAGGCGTGGGCCGGCGTGCTGAACGTCGGCACGAACGGGATACCCGAATATCTGGATGGCCTCACTCCCGTTCTGCTCCGTCACGACACTCTCGTCGAGAACCACGACTACAAGAAGGAAAAGGCCGTCCCGTACCTCTCCTTGCTCCAGGCGGGAATCGCCATTCTCGTCGATGAACAAGGGATTCCGGCTGTGAAGTGTTCGTGCGGAAATCCACTGCGGCCCTTCAAAGGTGACACCGGCCGGATTTCCGTACGGTTCGAGGACGGCAACAAGAAGTGGGCGGGATACGAGCGTGACTCCGTGGTGGCCGTGAAGCCCACGCCGCGGAAACTGGAACGGGTCGCTCTGGTCGACGTCCGGGAACCCGGCCGCGGCATCAGCCGCCCGGTCGGCACCACCGGGGAGAAGGACACCGCCTTCGACGCGCGGAAGCGCCGCACTGTGCCGGACCTCACCGGGCGGACCTTCGCCCGGGCGAGCCGGGAACTGATCGAGGCCGGACTGGCGGCCGGGTACGCCGGGCAGGGGACGCCGTCCGACGGTGCGAGGGTCACGGCGAGCGATCCGCCCGCGGGGACCGAGCTGCCGTTCGGGCGGTACGTGACGCTGACCGTGGCCGGGGACGGCACGGGCGCCACCGGCGGGGCGAGCGAGCCGACCACCACTCCCGCGCCGCCGTCCCGGCCGCACATGTCGTCCCCGGGCACACCGCCGCCGCCCCGGTCGTCGGGGCCCTCGGGCTCGGCGGGGTCGCCGGGGTCGTCCTCGGCTCCGCCGTCCTCGACTCCGCCGTCGTCGAGTGCGCCGGCGTCGAGTGCGCCGGCGCCGGGCTCGTCCTCGCCCGACAGGCCGAGCAGTCCGTCGAGCAGTCCGTCGAGCGCCACCCCGAGGACCGGCAGCGCGCCACCAC
>NZ_LJBR01000357.1 GCF_001282115.1 Streptomyces sp. NRRL B-24085
GTGCTTGGGGTGCGGGAAAAAGTGCGCGACACCTCCACCCCGCCCGCCTACCGTGGCCCCATGAACGCCCCAGCCGACATCGACGTCCGTCCGATCACCGAGGCCGAGTACCCGGAGTGGCTGCGTGCCGTGCGCGCCGGGTTCCTGCGGGAGCCCGTCGTGTCGGCGGCCGAACTGGAGGCCCGTAAGGGGCAGTTCGAGCCGGGCCGGTTCATCGGTGCCTTCGAGGGGGACCGCTGCGTGGCGACCTTCCGGTCGTTCGCGCAGGAGGTGACGGCGGTCGGGGGCCGGCTCGTGGCCGCCGACGCGATCTCCGCCGTCACCGTGACCGCCACCCACCGCCGACGCGGCCTGCTGACCCGCATGATGAGCCAGGACCTCGCCGCCGCCAAGGAGCGCGGGGACGTCCTGGCCACGCTGATCGCCGCCGAGTACCGGATCTACGGCCGGTACGGCTTCGGCCCCGCCACCTCGGGCACCGAGTGGACGATCGACGTGCCGCGCGCGGGCCTGGACCCCCGCGGCCCGGATCTGGGCGGCGGCCGCATCGACCTGGTGGAACCCGACGACGTACGCAAGCTCGGTCCCGAACTCCACGACCGGATGCGCCGGGCCACACCGGGGGCGATCAGCCGGGACGACTGGTGGTGGCAGCTCAACACGGGTGCCGTGCGCACCGACCCGAAGTGGACCGAGCCGTTCTTCGCGGTGTACCGGGCGCCGGACGGCACGGTCGAGGGGCTGATGACGTACGACGTCGACGAGAAGTGGGCCGACACCATGCAGCCGGCGAACACGGCGAGCGTGCGGGGCCTGATCGCCTCGACCCCGGCCGCCGAGCGCGCCCTGTGGCACTACCTGTGCTCGATCGACTGGGTCACGCGGGTCAGGAGCGGCTGGCGGGCCCCCGACGACCTGCTCCCGCACCTGCTGCCCAACCCCCCGGCCGCCGGGGTCAGCATGCACGCGGACTGGATGTGGGTGCGGATCCTGGATGTCGTACGGGCTCTGGAGGCGCGGACCTACGACAGCGAGGGCGCGCTGGTGCTGGAGGTCCTGGACGGCTCGGGGCTGGCCGGCGGCCGGTACCGCCTGGAGGCCTCGCCCGACGGCGCCTCCTGTACGGCGACCACGGAGAGCGCCGATCTCACCCTGGACGTGCGGGAGTTGGCGACGCTGTGGCTCGGTGACGAGTCGGCGGTGCGGCTCGCGGCGCTGGGGCGGGTGCGGGAAGACCGAGCGGGCGCCGGCCGGGGGGCCGACGCCCTGCTGCGTACGTCCAGGCGGCCTTGGTGCCCGGACATGTTCTGAGGCCTTCTTCCTGTCGACGACGGCTGACCGTTCATCCGTAGCTGTGCTCTTCGGTTGTGGCTGTACCGGTGAGGCTGTTCAGTTGTGACTGTTCGGTTGTGGCTGTGCCGGTGAGGTTCTTCAGTTGTCGGTGTTCAGTTGTGGCTGTGCAGACCGACCGGGCTCCCGGCTCCCCTCCAGGAGGGAGCCCGGTCAGCCGGATCCTGGGCCCGGTGGGGCGGGCGTCATCCGGACTGGGCGAGCAGCATCACGAGGATGACCGCTCCGATGCCGCCGATGGCGACGTTCTTCGACTTGACGCCGATGGTCAGGGCGAGGAACGCGATGATGCCCATCGCGCCCCACTTCCACTGGACCAGCGCTTCGAAGCCGACGGCGAGGGCGGCGATGGCGACGGCGATGAACGGCATGACGGTCCCCCCTTCGGGACGGTGGCCCCTGTCGACCGCCGAGTTGGCCAACCTCGTGAAGTTTTGACCATGTTTCTCAAGGTTGACCAAGTTGGCGACCAACTTCACTGTACTTATCTCCGCTTGGATGCGGCTCATAACCACCTTCCAGTGAACTGCCCAAAGATGGCGGGAAGTTGTAGTGTTTGGTCGTGGACCCCGAACACGCCTCCGTCAATGGGCGGAAGAGGTCACAGCGGCCACAGAAGTCACATCGCGAGGTGGCCGCCGAGCTCCGCGCCCGGATCCGGTCCGGCACGCTGCGGGCAGGTCAGCGCATGCCCACACAGGCGCGGCTGGCCGACGAGTTCGGAGTCGAGCGCGGGGTCGTACGGCAGGCGCTGTACCTGTTGCAGACGGAACACCTGCTCACCAACGTCTCCAAGGGGAGCCCCGCGACCGTCGCCCCTGACCTGGGCCGCAGCAGGACGGTCACCGGCCCCGGGGCCGCGCCGCAGCCCACGATGGTCACCCTCGGCCCCCGGATCGCCGCCGCCTTCGCCGCCCCGCACGTGGAGATAGACGCCCTGTGCCTGACGTCGGTGTCCCTCAACCTCGCGATCGCCGAGGCGCTGCGTCAGATCCACGCCGGACGACTGAATCCGGCCAAGGTCGACGTCCGCGTCCTGCTCCCGGGCCGGGACATCGACCTCGCCTTCCCGGTGCCGGTGGAGGGCCGCGGCGACGGCGACCCGGTGCACGAGCGCTGGTTGGCCCAGCGCAACGCGCAAGGGCAGGTCCTCCAGCACAACCTCCTGGCCCTGCGGGCCACGCACGGCATAGACGTGCACGTCACCTTCCGCGCCCTGCCCTTCACGCCACCGGTGAAGCTGTACCTGCTCAACGGCGCGGAGGCGCTGTTCGCGTACTACACGCTGACCCGCCGCAAGGAGGAGATCGACGACGAGCACCTGGAGCTGTACGACTCCGAGGGCACCCAGTCGATGCTGTTCGCCTTCGAGCAGGGCGCGGGGCTGCGGGACACGACGTTCGTGGAGCAGTCCCATCTGTGGTTCAACGCACTGTGGGAGACGATCAGTTCGGAGCTGGCGCTCACGAGCTGAGGTCTCCCACAGGGGTGGATCCGAGCTGCTCGGGTCATAGGGCGGGTCCCGCGACCAGCAGGGCGAGCACCACGGCCCCGGTCGAGCTGATCGCGGGGTTCTTGGCCTTGATGCCGATGGTGAGCAGGAGCATCCCGATGATGCCGCTGGCTCCGTACTTCCACTGCAGGGTCTGCTCGACGCCGACGACGAAGACGGCGGAGAGGAGGGCAAGGGCCGGCATGGTGGTTCCCCCTTCGGGCTTCGGGGCGGGCGAGGCGGTGGTGAAGCGGGCGGTGCGAAAGGTGGCGCTGCCGTCGGAGTGGAGGCAAAACTTCCGCCAACTCAACCAAGTTGGCAACCAACTCTAACTATGTTGTCCCCACTTGGTGGCAGTTGATAAACAACTTCGCGACAACTCCCCATAGATGGATTGGAGTTGTACCGTTTGGTCGTGACCCAGGAGAACGTGGCAGTGAACGGCAGCAGAAGGCTCTCGCCCCAGGAAATCGCCGACACCCTGCGGGAACGCATCCGCACGGGCGATCTCAAGGCCGGCGACCGCCTCCCCACCCAGGCCGAGCTCGCCGAGGAGTTCGGGGTGGAACGGGGCGCGGTCCGCCAGGCGCTGCGTGCCCTTCAGGAGGACGGACTGCTCAGCAATGTGAGCAAGGGGAGCCCGCCGCGGATCGCGGAGGTGCCGGTCACCCAGGGGGGTCCGCAGCCCACGATGGTGGCCCTGGCGCCGCGTCTGGCCGACGCGTTCGCCGGCCCGCAGGTCCGGATCGACGCTGCCTGCCTCACGGCGGAGACGCTCATGGTGGCCCTCAGCGAGCCGGTCCGTCTCATCCACGAGGGCAGCCTGCGCCCCGAGTCCATCGACGTCCGCATCCTGCTGCCCTCCCGCGACATCAACCTGGCCTTCCCGGTCCCGGTCGAGGCCCCCGACGACGACAACCCGGTCCACCAGCGCTGGCTGGAGATGCGCAACGCCCAGGGTCACGTCCTGCGCCACAACCTCCGCTCCCTGCGCTCCTCCCACGGCATCGACGTCAAGGTCAGATTCCGCGCCCTGCCGTTCACCCCGCCGGTGAAGCTGTACCTGCTCAACGGCGTGGAGGCGCTGATCGCGTACTACATGGTCGCGCGCAGGGAGGAGGCGACCGACACGGGGATGCTCGACATGTACGACGTCCTCGGCACGGAGTCGCTGCTGTTCTCCTTCGAGAAGAGCGCGGGGGAGCGGGACGCGGCGTTCGTGGACCAGTCCCAGAAGTGGTTCGACGCCCTCTGGGAAACCATCACGACGGACCTGACACTCTCCTAGTGACTCCTGAGACGACGCACACTGAACCGGTGACAGCAGAGACAGCACGACTCGCATCACTGGTCGCCTCCGCTCGGTACGTGCTCTGGGATCTCGACGGACCGATCTGCCGGTTGTTCGCGGGGTATCCGGCGCACCAGATAGCCGGTCAACTGGTGGAGGAGATCGACCAGTTGGGAATGGGCGGCCTGCTCACTGAGCAGGAACGATCCGGCAATGACCCGCACGATGCCTTGCGTGGTGTGCACGAACGGCGTCCGGGGAGCGACCTGGTCCTCGAACTGGAGGAGTGGCTCACCCGGCGTGAGCTGCAGGCCGTTCCCAAGGCCATGCCGACGCCGCACGCCGATCCGTTGATCAGGACATGGTCGACGCTCGACGTGCGGTTCGCCATTACGACCAACAATGCCGCGCTTGCGGCAGTGGCGTACGTCGAGAGCCGGGGTCTGGCGGACTGCTTCCCCCATGTCTACGGCCGCACGCCGAACCTCGACTTGATGAAGCCGAGCCCGCACTGCCTCGAAGAGGCCATCAAAGCCATGGGGGCCGCGCCGTCGGCCACGCTGATGATCGGTGACGCAGCAACGGACCTGGTGGCCGCCCAAAGGGCCGGGGTGTCGTTTCTCGGCTACGCGCGTAATGCGGACAAGGAGCGGATTCTGAGGGATGCGGGAGCCGATGTCGTCGTGGGCTCGCTGAAGCAGGTGCTGGACGTGCTGCGTCCTGTCGGCTGAGCTGTCGGTCGCCTGATGTGCGCATAACCGGTCCACTGTGCCGTCCACTCCTCTGCCACTTTGATGAGGCTGATCAACTTGCGGTCCAATTGGACTGGTTGCCTTGAATCTGGTTGTGCCCTGGGTGATTGATCGACTAACCATGCAGTAGAAATTGGTCTGTTGACCGGCCGAAGTTGACTGTTGGTGGCCTGAAAGCTGTTTGGATGACAGGTGAGGGAGGTACGGTCGCGATGTGAGCGAACAGCGCGGCAAAGGAGCCACCATCCTGGCTACGTTGCGGTCGCGGATCGCCGACGGCGAGTACCGGCCGGGGTCCAGCCTGCCGCCGCAGCGCGCCCTGGCCGAATCGTTCGGGGTCTCACGCGACACCATTCAGCGGGTTCTTGATGAGCTGAAGACCGAGGGCTGGATCGAATCCCGTCAGGGCAGTGGCTCGAAGGTTCGCGTGACGCTCCCCGTCCATGTGACGACGCACTCGAAAGTGTCGCCGGGCCGTATCGCACTCGGGCCTTTCATCGCTCGGGCCTTCGCTCAGCCGGTCGTGGAGCTCGACGTCTTCACGTTCACCTCGGAGAGCCTGGACACCCACATACGGGTGCAGGCCGAGGCGATCCGCAGCGGCCAGATCCCCGCCCCCGAGCGCATCGCCCTCCGCATACTGCTGCCGTCCGACACAATCGAGCTCCCGTATCCGCGCGCCAGGGCCTCGAAGAACCTTTCCGCGGCCGAACTGGCGGAATTGGACCGGATTCTGCAGGTCCGGACCCGGGAGATCATCCGAACGCACACGTCCTCGCTGCGTAACGCCCTGCGCAACCTCAAGACAGACGGACTGGTGCCTGACGTGGTGGTGCCGGTCCGGGAGGTGCCGCTCGTACCGACCCACAAGCTGTACTTGCGGCGCGGCGCGGAGGGGCTGTTGGGTCCGTACAAGATCGTGGAGCGCACGATCCTGACGGACGACGACACCGAGATCGATGCCTGGGATGTCCTGGGACTGGGCTCCACCTTGATACGGCTCGCCAACGACGAGGGCGATCCCAACGCCACCGGTTCCGTGTTCATGCAGAGCTGGCAGGAGTGGTTCGACTCCTGCTGGCATCGCTATGACCAGCCTTGATATGCATTCCGTGTTCGTCCAAGACCTCGAACGGCGTGAAGCCAAGGAGTGAAGATGGTCTCGCCTGGGTAGCCAATTCCGAATAACGCCCGTGTCAGGTGATACTTGAGCACTACAGTGTGGTCCTCTCGTGCTGCGCATGAACATCGGAAGCGCCGCATAGTTGCTCAGGAGTGCCCGTGGGTGGTCCATCCGGACCCGCTGCCGCGTTCGCGGGGCGGGCGGTCCGCGAGGCGCTCGGTGAGCTGGTCTCCCACGCCCGGTCCGCAGGACGGCTCACCCGTGGCCACCACAACCTGAACTACATCGTTCCGCCACCGCCGTGGCTTGACCGGCTGGCGGACCACCGGTTCATCATGGTGCGTGAGCGACAACGCTCCGCCTTGCCCGTGGTGATCCGGACCTGGCAGGACGAAGCGGAGATCCTCACGGCGATCGGCGGCGTCCTCCCCCATGTGCCCCGGTGCCTGTGGAAGTACGGCGACATCGCGGTCATGAGCTACGTGGACGGCGTCCCCTTGTCGAGCGTCTGCCCGAACGGCAAGCCCGTGGACCAGCATCTGGTGCGGGCCCTCGCCGAACTGCTGGCGGACATGACGCACGTCGGTCGCAAGGAGCTGCCTCCCCTGCCGCAGTCCTGGCCTCGCTCCAGCCGGGACAGCCGGGCCTTTCTGCGCACACTGGCACTGGCCACGGAGACCCAGGTTCGGCAGCGTAACTGGCACAGGTTCGGCGGTCTGTTCGCGATGCTCGGCATCCCCGAGGACGCCATGGTGCGGTTCGCCGAGCGTGTGCCGGCGATGATCAGCCGGCCTTTCAGCCTCCTCCACACGGATCTGCACCGCGACAACGTCATCGTGTCGTACGAGGCCGGGCCGCCACTGATCTGCGTCGACTGGGAGTTGTCGAGCTACGGTGACCCGCTGCACGACCTCGCCACCCATCTGGTGCGCATGGGCTACCCACCGAGTCAGTGGGA
The DNA here is from genome assembly GCF_001282115.1 of Streptomyces sp. NRRL B-24085. GTDB lineage: Bacteria > Actinomycetota > Actinomycetes > Streptomycetales > Streptomycetaceae > Streptomyces. The sequence goes on from NZ_LJBR01000357.1 coordinate 6,967, forward strand.
CGAGGCCGTCGAGGCATGGCGTTCCGCGATGGTGTTGCGGCGTCCCAAGGCGGTCAACGGCCTGGAGCGCGACCTGCGGCACTATGTCGCCTTCGAACGCGCCCAGTCGGTCTACCCGGACGTGATGCGTGCCGCTACGTCTCTGGGCGAATCGTTCGATCAGAAGGATCTGGACGCCGCGACCGAAGCGGTGTACTGGGCCTTGCAGGCCGCCGAAGAGCCATTGCGTCTGAAGAACGTGCCGGACGAGAAGGCCATCGAGCGCATCCTCTTCCGCTGGAACGTCTCGCACGGCAAGCGCCACAGTCGTGACCGCGCGGTGTCGTCCATCTCGTGGGTGCGTGACCCGCGGGTCCCCGCGCACCCGCAATTCTCCAAGTCAGCGGTACAGGAAGCCCTCTTCGAGGAGGGGGCTGCGCTGGCCGACCGGGTGTTCAAGGGCACGGCACACCTCAGCACGGCGGTGCGGGTGGACGGCGTGCCGTACCCGGTGATGGTGCGGCGCAAGGTGGGAGCCGGCAATTCCCGGGAGCGTCGGTTCCTGAACGAGCACGTCGTGCTGCGGGCGATCGAGGACTCGGGCGTGGCGGTGCGGGCGCCGCGTGTGCTGGCGCTGGGAACCAGTGAACTCGGGGATGAGTTCACCATTCATTCCTTCGAGGGGCCGAAGGGGGAGATCCGGGCTCCCGAGCATCCCGAGGGTGGCCTTCTGCCGCACGAGGCGGACGACCTCGTGAACCAGCTTCACGCCCTCACCCAGATCGACTGCGCGAAGCTGGCGGAGGATGCCTACTCACCGGTCGCAGGGTTCCATGAACAACTGTGTGACGAGCTCATCCGGATGGTGTCGGACCTGCCGAAGGAAACGCTTCAGTTGGCAGGCCAACTCGGTCTGCCCACCAGTGGCTTCCGTCTGGAACAGATCCTGCGTCGCCATACGGTGTCGCCTCGGCGTTCCGTCCTTCTGCACGGAGACCTCAATCCCTGGAACATGATCCGTCGTGAGGACGGGACCGGCTTGACCCTGATCGACTGGGAGATGGCGATGGTGGGTGATCCGCTTTACGACCTCGTCCGCCATATGCACCTCACGCCCACTCTCCCGGAGATCCGTGTGCGCATGTTCAACCGGTGGGCGCAGCTCCTGCCGGACGACTGCACGAGAGGATGGCATCGCGACTGGCGCGTCTACCGCTGGATCGAAACGGTGCGCTCCGCCTACGTGGACCTGGACCGGCTCATGACCCGCGACAGCCTCGACGCCCCCAATGTGAGCCGGGCTGTGGGGACCTATGCCATGACCCTCACTGCCGCGACGGCGACGCTCGGCCTGCGGTCCAAACTCACGACCAATCCCTATCTTGTTCTCGCCCTGCCGCACGGAGACCATTAAGGACTGGCGCCGCACTGAGGGTCCAACTGGTGCGTCACGAGACGGATCGGCGGCTTCCGCATGGGGGAAGGGGCTCCGGATGTCCGGCAGCAGCGGCAGGGGCGTGGCCGGCGTCACTATGGGTGACCGACTGAAGAGATTCCAGGCGCGCTACGAACCGATGATCACGCGTACCTTGCTGCTGGGCATCTTCGGCACCGGGCTTCTCGCCCAGTTCGTGGAGCCTGTGGGGGACGCGATGGCGGGCAAGACCTTCTTGGGCGGTGCGCTGCTCAGTCTGGTCGGGTACGTCCTGTATGACACGCTGAAAGATCTTGCGGCATCGCTTCGGCTCGCCCCACGAGCGCAGGTCAAGTCCCAGGAACTCGGCAGTTCGTGACGGAGGCGTTCGAAGCTCAGGCAGTGGAGATCAGCTTCCTCGGCTATACGGGCGAGACTCTGTACAACGAGCTCTACCACCGTCTGGAAGCCATGCTCGGAAATCCCGGACCCATCAGGGAGGTGCGCATCAGGTTCCTGGTGCCGGACTTCCGCCTTCCCATGACGGTCCCTTCCCGGGTGGGCCCTGAGGGCAATCCCGTCGATGACGAGGCGTTTCGCAGAGGGCTGGAGACGCAGTGCATGGGATACGCGAGACGGCTGTCCGCCCTGGCCCACCGGCTGACCGGCGCGGGCCGGATGACGGCCGAGTGTGAGTACCGTTTTTACCCGGGCATACCGCGGGACAAGATCTGCATCTTCAACCGTGAGCTGGTGCTGCACGGTCTCTACGACCTGGCAGCCCGGACCATAGATTCCAGTTCAGGGCCCGAGTACTACGACCCCAAGGGTTATCAGACGGATCTGACCTTCTGGTCCTCGGACGGCACCGACGAGACCAAAGCGGCCCTGGCGACTTGGAACAAGCACTTCGACGACCTGTGGGACCTGGCCGAGCGGTCCCGCTGGCATCTGGGCACGGCGTCCTGACCCCGTCCTGGGCCCTCTGCGTAGGCTCACCCCCATGACCACCCCCGGCCTCCGCGAGCGCAAGAAGCGGCAGATGTACGAGAACGTCTCCGAGATCGCCATCCGGCTTTTTCTGGAGAAGGGCTTCGACGCCGTGTCCGTCGCCGAGGTCGCCGCTGCCGCCGAGATCTCCAAGCCGACCCTGTTCCGGTACTTCCCGGCCAAGGAGGACCTCGTCCTGCACCGGATCGCGGATCACGAGGACGAGGCCGCGCGGGTGGTGGCGGAGTCCGAGGAGCCGCCCCTCGTCGCTCTCCGGCGGCATTTCCTCGACGGGCTGGAGCGGGGCGATCCCGCCACCGGGCTCAGTGATCATCCCCAGGTGCTCGCCTTCCACCGGCTGCTCTACGGCACTCCCGCGCTGGTCGCCCGGGCGCACACCCACCTGGAGCGGCAGGAGGCGGCGCTCGCCGAGGTGCTCGGGGGTGATCTGGACGCGCGGCTGGCCGCGGGGCAGATCATCGCCGTACGGCGGGTGCTCGCCCTGGAGAACTGGCGGCGGATCGCCGCGGGGGAGCGGATCGAGGACGTGCGGGCGGACGCCGTGGCCGCCGCCGAGCGGGCGTTCGGGGTGCTGGCGGGCGGGCTGACCTGGCTCACCCGGGAGTGACTGAGTAAAGAATTTAACTCGGTTGCTTTTTCCGCGTACGCTCGTCCCCATGACGTCAGCCGAGTCCGCTCCCTCCCGTCCCGCCCTGAACGAG
>NZ_LJBR01000358.1 GCF_001282115.1 Streptomyces sp. NRRL B-24085
GTTCCTGCTGTCGCGAAGGGGCAGGACCCGCTGCCCGCTACCTCCGCCGCCCGAACCCGGAGGCGAGCGGCATCCGCAGCCCCAGCGGCGGAGGCGCGGCCAGCGCGTCCTGGACCGGCCGGGACAGCACCCGCCCGAACAGCGCCCCCAGCACGAAGTCCTCGGCCAGCGCCTGTACTTCGGCCCGGTACTGGTGCAGTGCGTGCCCGTCGGCGTGCACCTCGAACCGGCACACCTCCCGGTTCGCCTTCTTCGCCCGGGTCGCGAGCCGGAACGACAACTCGGGGTCGACCCGCTGGTCGTTGGTCCCGTGCACGATGAGCACCCGGCGCCCCACGAGCTGCCTGACCGGCTCGGGGGCGGCCGCCACGTCCTCCTCGGGCAGCCAAGGGGCAACGGCCACCACGGAGTTGACGGCCTCGTGCCCGCCCGCGCGCAGGGCCGCCCGTCCGCCCATGCCCACGCCGACCAGGGACACGGGGACGTCGCCGTAACGCCGTACGACCTCGTCGGCGGCCCAGGTCGCGTCGTGCGCGAGATGCGCCTCGCCGCCGTTCCACCCGCGGTAGCGGTAGTGCACCAGATGGGCCGCGAGCCCCTCGGCGTGCCCCGCGCGGGCGAGCCGTCGTCCCAACGCCCGTACCGCGGAGGGCAGTCGCATCGAGGCGGGCCTGCGCAGAGAGGTCTCGTCGCCGCCCGGAAGGAGCAGCACCACTCCGCTCACCGCCGCCGGCTCCCGGCCGAGGGTCCTGCCCAGTCGGGCGCTGCGCACCGGCGTCGCTTGCTGTGCCATGACAGAACAGTGTCAGAAGCCGGGGTGTACGACACGGGGCGGGGCGGTCACCGTTACGTATCGGCCGATTCGTACAGCGCGCGCTCTACGCGCGTAGGAGTTACAGTGCCAGGATGACGAGCCAGACTGACCGGATGAGGAACTCCCCGAGCCCGGACCAGATCCGCCGGGCCCCCAAGGTTCTGCTGCACGATCACCTCGACGGCGGGCTGCGCCCCGGCACGGTCGTCGACCTCGCCCGTCAGACCGGGTACTCCGCGCTTCCCGAGGACGACGCGGACCGGCTGGGCGTCTGGTTCCGGGAGGCCGCCGACTCCGGCTCGCTGGAACGGTACTTGGAGACCTTCTCGCACACGGTCGGCGTCATGCAGACCCGTGAGGCGCTGGTGCGGGTGGCCGCCGAGTGCGCCGAGGACCTCGCCGAGGACGGTGTCGTCTACGCCGAGGTGCGGTACGCCCCCGAGCAGCACCTGGAGAAGGGGCTGACCCTCGAAGAGGTCGTCGAGGCCGTCAACGAGGGCTTCCGGGAAGGCGAGCGCCGGGCCAGGGCGGCCGGCCGCCGCATCCGCGTCGGCGCCCTGCTCACCGCCATGCGGCACGCGGCCCGCGCCCTGGAGATCGCGGAACTCGCCAACCGCTACCGCGACCTGGGCGTCGTCGGGTTCGACATCGCGGGCGCGGAGGCCGGCTACCCGCCCACCCGGCACCTCGACGCCTTCGAGTACCTGAAGCGCGAGAACAACCACTTCACCATCCACGCCGGCGAGGCCTTCGGACTGCCGTCCATCTGGCAGGCCCTCCAGTGGTGCGGTGCCGACCGGCTCGGCCACGGCGTGCGCATCATCGACGACATCCAGGTCCACGAGGACGGCACGGTCAAGCTCGGCCGGCTCGCCTCCTACGTCCGGGACAAGCGGATCCCGCTGGAGCTGTGCCCCAGTTCCAACCTCCAGACCGGGGCCGCCTCCTCGTACGCCGAGCACCCGATCGGGCTGCTGCGGCGCCTGCACTTCCGGGCCACCGTGAACACCGACAACCGGCTGATGTCCGGCACCAGCATGAGCCGGGAATTCGAGCACCTTGTCGACGCGTTCGGTTATTCGCTCGACGACATGCAGTGGTTCTCCGTCAATGCGATGAAATCAGCGTTCATTCCTTTCGATGAACGACTCGCGATGATCAATGACGTCATCAAGCCCGGATATGCCGAGCTGAAGTCCGAATGGCTGTTCCAGCAGACCGCCTCCACCAGCGGTTCTGTGGACGAAGAGGGCTGACCGGGGAAAACCTCGGGTACGGAGTGCGGGCGGGTGTTCACAATCCGTCCGCATTTCGATGTTTGCGGCGGGCGGGTTCCCATGTTTACGGTCGTGGACCGCTGACATCCCGTAAACCCATTTCGAGGACGCATTTCATGAAGCAGTCTGCTGCCAAGACCCTCGGTGTCGCCGCCCTTGGTGCCGCCTTCGCCGCCGCCGGCGCGGGTGCCGCGAACGCCGCGCCGGCGATGCCGGACGCGAGCCAGGCGCTCGGCTCCGTCTCCCAGGGGCTCCCCACCGAGAACGTCACCAAGGCGCTGCCGGGCGCCGGTGAGGCGCTGGCGCAGGCCCAGCCGGCGGTGGGCACCGGCCTCTCGGCCGCGCAGCCCGCCGTCGAGAAGGTCCTCGCCGACGGCCCGACCGGCCCCGTCGCCGGTCTCCTCGGGGGCCTGCCGATCGGCCAGGTCCTGCCCGGCAGCGGCACCGGCCTGAACGGCCTGCCGCTCGGCTGAGACCCGCCGCTTCCCGCAACGCGCCGGTGGGGCGCACCCCGAGATCACGGGGTGCGCCCCACCGGCGTACGTGCACCGGGGTGTCACCAGGCGGTCTGCGCCTTCTCCTCCGAGGGGAACAGGATCCACAGTGCGATGTAGAGCAGGAACTGCGGGCCCGGCAGCAGACAGGACACCAGGAAGATCACGCGCATCGTGGTCGCGGAGGTGCCGAAGCGCCGTGCCAGCGCGGCACACACTCCGCCGATCATGCGGCCGTTGGTGGGACGGGCGAGGCGGGACATTGCGGCTCCTTCGTGAGCGTCGACGGTCCGGGTCCGAGTGACCCTTTCCAGCTGTCTTCAACGCTACGGAGACGAACGGCACACAGCGTCGCTCTACGGTGCGATCCCGACCCTGGGAATCGTCGGGGTCCGACCCTGAGCCGGCTCCTCCTGGCGGACGGCCGTCCGCCCTCGGCGTTCGGTCCTGCGGCGGAGCGAGTGGCGCACCGCCGGCACGACCGCGAGGTGGACGAGCGCGACGCCCGCGGTGTTCAGGAACAGGGAGTCGATGTCGACGACCTGGCCGGGGACGCCGGTCTGGAGCAGCTCTATAGCGAGGGAGATCAGCGCGCCCGCGGCACAGGTGCGGATGAGGGAGCCGAGCGGGGAGGCCCACAGGCGGCCGTGCACCATCGGGAGCAGTAAGCCGAGCGGGGCCAGGAGCGCGAGCCCTTCTCCGATCCGGCGGGCGGCCTCCCGCCCGCCGAGGGCGAGGTCGGCGCGGATACCGGCGAAGGGGTGCAGGTTGGCGGGGACGACCCAGGGCACGTCCAGCGGACGCAGCGTCAGCCAGGCGACGAACGCGAGGTGTGCGACCAGGAGGGCACCTCCTGCCACACGGACGCGAAGGGCGGCATTGCCGCCGACGAAGCCTTGACGCTGCACGATCCCCTAGACGCCCCGCTCGGCACGATCGGTTCCGGAACCCCCCGAGGTACCTGGGTGAGGCCTGCGCCACACGCGGTGGACGCCCCCGTTTCAGCCGCCGGTCACCTCGGTCGACGGCGGCCGGTGGCTGCCCGGCTGGGAGCGCACCTCGTCCGTGCAGTCGTAGCGGCGCAGCGGTGCGGTCGAGGGGCCGCCGAGGATGACGGAGCCGTCGCCCTCGGCCGCGGCCGAGTCGGAGAAGGTGCACACGACCTGGGCGAGGGCGTAGGCGGAGAGCTCGGTGGGCGGGGTGCTCAGCCGGAGCGTGTCCTCGGGGTCCCCGGGACGCGGACCGCTGACGGTCGTGCCGCCGCGCACGTACGTCTGGTAGCCGGCCTCGCGCTCGGCCGTCGACGGCGTCTCGGTGAGCTGGTCGAGGAGCCCCTGCGCGACCAGCACCCGCCGCTCGGAGTCGGCGGTCCCGTCCGGGACCCTGAGGCTGCGGTCGACCGCCACCAGCGACGACCCGCACAGCAGGAACACCTGCACGGCGAGACCGTGCGAGGCCTGCTGCGAGGCGTCCGGCTCGGAGAGCGAACACAGCACCCGGGAGGGCGCCGGGCCGAAGTCGGTGGGCACCTCGGTGGGCCGGATCCCGCACCCGGCGGCCAGCAGACCGAGCAGGGGGAGCGGCAGCAGCCGTCGCGCCCTCCGCCCGGCGCGCGACATGCGGGCCCTGCGCGCGCGTCGTCCGTCCCGGTGCATCACGCCTCCCCCTTCTTCGCCCCGTCGTCGTCCTTCTTGGCCTCCGTGAGCTGTTCCGCCAGCGCCGAGGCGTCCCGGGGCAGCCGCAGGGTGAAGACGGCACCCCCGTCGGGTGAGTTCGCCGCGGTGATCCCGCCGCCGTGGATGTGGGCGTTCTCCAGCGCGATGGACAGGCCGAGGCCGCTGCCCTCGGAGCGGGGGCGGGAGGCGCTGGCCTTGTAGAAGCGGTCGAAGACATGGGGCAGGACGTCCTCGGGGATGCCGGGGCCGTGGTCGCGGACCCCGATGACCACCTCGTCGTCCGCGGCGCGCACCGCCACCCGCACCGGGGAGCCGCCGTGCTTGAGGGCGTTGCCGATCAGGTTGGCGAGGATCACGTCGAGGCGCCGCGGGTCGAGGCGGGCGTGGATGCCGCGCTCGGCGTCCAGCTCCACCGCGTCCAGCCACGCCCGCGCGTCGATGCACGCGGTGATCTGGTCGGCCACGTCCACGTCGTCGAGGACCAGCCGGGCGGTGCCCGCGTCGAAGCGGGTGACCTCCATCAGGTTCTCGACCAGGTCGTTGAGCCGGCGGGTCTCGCTGACCACCAGCCGCACGGCCGGCTCGATCATCGGGTCCATCGAACCGGACTCGGCCTCCAGCTCCTCCTCCAGGATCTCGGTGACGGCGGTGATCGCGGTGAGCGGGGTCCGCAGTTCGTGGCTCATGTCCGCCACGAACCGCCGGGAGGCGTCGTCACGGGCGGCCATGTCCTCGACGCGCTTCTCCAGCGCCTCGGCCGCGTAGTTGAACGTCCGTGACAGGTCCGCGAGTTCGTCGGTGCCCGACACCCTGAGCCGGGTGTCAAGACGGCCTTCGCCGAGCCGCCGGGCGGCGACCCCCAGCCGGTGCACCGGCTTCAGTACGGTCGTCGCGGCGGCCTGGGCGAGCAGCGCGGAGCCGATCAGGGCGAGCCCGGTAGCGATCCCCAGCGACCAGGCCAGGGAGTTGAGGTCCTTGGCCTCGGGCTCCAGGGATTTGAGCATGTACCCGGTGGGGCCGCCGCCGATCACGCGGGTGCCGGCGACCAGATACGGGGTGTCGTGGTCGACGGTCCGCTGCCAGTACAGGTGGTAGGCGGACTTGTTGGCGGAGTCGACCTCCTGCTTCTCGTTCACCGCCTCGCGCAGCGACACGGGCACGTCCTGGAGGGTGAAGCCGTCCAGGGCGCCCGAATTGCCGTACATCGTGCGGCCCTTGGCGTCGGAGGCCACGAGCAGCACGCTGAAGCGCTGGCTGCTGCCGGCCATCTGGCCCGCTGCCTGCTGGAGTTCGTCCTGCGTGGGGTTCTCGGGCAGGGCGCCGGCGCGGTTCTGCATCTCCTGCTGGAAGTCCCGCAGCACCGCGTCCTGGGCGCGGGTGAGCACCGCCTCGCGGTTGAGCCAGTAGGCGATGCCGGACGCGGACACGGCGGCGGTCAGCGCCACCAGGCCGAAGACGACGACGAGACGCAGCCGCAGGCTGGTGAAACGCAGCCGTGACCACACACCCTTGCGAGCCGCGAACCAGCCGCGGAGCCCCCCTTGCGCTTCGGTCACTGAGGCGTGTCCAGCCGGTAGCCCACACCCCGCACGGTACGGATCAGCGTCGGGGACGACGGCACGTCCTCGACCTTGGCGCGCAGCCGCTGCACACAGGCGTCCACCAGGCGCGAGTCACCGAGGTAGTCGTGCTCCCACACCAGCCGCAGCAGCTGCTGGCGGGACAGCGCCTGGCCCGGCCGCCGGCTCAGCTCCAGGAGCAGCCTGAGCTCGGTCGGGGTGAGCTGGAGGTCCTCGCCGTTCTTCGTCACGGTCATGGCCGCGCGGTCGATGACGAGCGAGCCGAAGGACGCCGAGTCGTTCGACTCCCGTTCCCCGCGCCGCAGCACGGCCCGGATCCGGGCGTCGAGGACCCGGCCCTGCACCGGCTTGACGACGTAGTCGTCGGCACCGGACTCCAGGCCGACCACCACGTCGATGTCGTCGTTGCGCGCGGTCAGCAGGATGATCGGCAACTGGTCGGTACGCCGGATGCGCCGGCACACCTCGAACCCGTCGATGCCGGGCAGCATCACGTCCAGCACGATCAGGTCCGGCCGCTGCTCACGGAGCAGTTTGAGGCCGTCCTCACCGGTGGCAGCGGTGGCGACCCGGTGGCCCTGGCGCGTCAGAGACAGTTCCAGGGCCGTACGGATGGCGTCGTCGTCCTCGATCAGCAACAGGGAAGGCACGGGCTCATTCTGGCCCATGGAGGGGGTGCGGTTCGACCTGTGGGGACACGGCAGTCCGTACGGCACTCGTCCGTGGGTCCGCTGTGCAATTCCTGGGACCGGGCCCTGTGACAGGTCTGTGACAGTCGGCGGACACGGCCATGAAGGTGCGGAGGCAAGCTTTTCGGCACGGGCAAGGCAGCACCGCCCGAGCAGACCGAACACCGGAAGTCCACGACGGGGGGCGCGAGATGAACACGCTGCACAGCATCAGCACCAGCGCAGTGGTCACGCGGCTGCACGACGTGACCCGGGGTTCCGAGAAGTCCGGTGCCGTGAGCGGGCGGGGGTGCGCTCGCGGCACCGGGCGTCAGCACACCGCGTACATGTCGGTGGTTGACACCATCACGGGGGAAACGCACGGGGGATCGTCGTACAGGGAGGACACGGGGGAGCGTCGTTCGCTGTCGGAGGCGGAGTTCACCGCCTACGTCCAGGAGCGCCGCGCCTCCCTGTACGCCACCGCCTACCACCTGACCGGTGACCGCTTCGAGGCCGAGGACCTGCTGCAGAGCGCGCTGTTCTCGACGTACCGGGCGTGGGACCGGATCAGCGACAAGGCCGCGGTCGGGGGCTACCTCCGCCGCACCATGACCAACCTGCACATCAGCGCGTGGCGCCGCCGCAAGCTGAACGAATACCCGACCGAGGAACTGCCGGAGACGCCCGGCGACACGGACGCGATGCGCGGCACCGAGCTGCGCGCGGTCCTGTGGCAGGCGCTCGCCCGGCTCCCCGAACTCCAGCGCACGATGCTGGTCCTGCGTTACTACGAGGGCCGCACCGACCCGGAGATCGCGGAGATCCTCGACATCAGTGTCGGCACGGTGAAGTCCAGCATCTGGCGCTCCCTGCGCCGCCTGCGCGAGGACGAGGTCCTCAGCTTCGGCCGTGACGAGGAGAACGCCTTCGGGGAGCTCGTCGCCTGAGGGTGGGGGGAAAGCAAGGGAACGGGGGACCACGGGTACCGGCTGGG
>NZ_LJBR01000359.1 GCF_001282115.1 Streptomyces sp. NRRL B-24085
CCCCTGGGGTGGCTGCACTTCCCGGCGTCGCTATGGGCTCTCAGGGGCGCGGGGAACTGCGCAAACGCCCGCCCTCACCCAGCCGCACCCGCCGACGCCGCCGCCTACCACCCGCCCCCTACCGTGAACCCGATCACCGTGCCGCCGCCGTCCCGCGGGTACGCGAACGGCGCTCCCCCGTGGGACAGCGCCACCTCGCGCACGATCGACAGGCCCAGCCCGGACCCCGGCAGCGAGCGCGCGTCCGCCGCCCGGTAGAAGCGGTCGAAGACCCGCACGAGGTCGGCGTCCGCGATCCCGGGCCCCCGGTCCAGCACCTCCACCCGCACGGGCCCGGACGGCGTGGACCCCGACACCGAGATCTCGATCGGACCGCTGCCGTCGCGGTCGAACTTCGCCGCGTTCTCGACCAGGTTCGACAGGGCCCGCTGGAGCATCCCCGGCCGCCCGTCCGTCACCGTCGCCCCCTGCGCGTGCACCACGATCCGACGCCCGGTCCGCCGCCGGGCCAGCCCCGCCACCTCCTCGGCGACGTCGGCGAGATCCACCCGCTGCGGCGGCTCGTTGTCCGACTGCCCCGCCGCGAGGTCGACCAGCTCGTTGACCAGGTCGGTCAACTCCCGTGCCTCCTGGGTGAGATCGGCGACCAGGTCCTCGCGCGTGGCGGGCGGCAGCTCGTCGATCCGCCGCAGCAGGGAGATGTTCGTGCGCAACGACGTCAGCGGCGTCCGCAACTCGTGCCCCGCGTCCTGCACCAGCCGCCGCTGGTCCTCCTCCGACTGCGCGAGCCGCCCCAGCATCCGGTCGAAGGCCCGGCCCAGGCGCCCCACCTCGTCGTAACCCGTGACCGGCACCTCGATGCCGAGCCGCCGCGTCCGCGCCACGTCCTCCGCGGCGGACGTGAGAATCACCAGCCGCCGGGTGATCCGCCGGGCCAGCCACCACCCGAAGAGACCGGCGCCCACCACGACCGCCGCCATGAGCAGGAACGTCCGCTGCTGGAGCGCCCGCAGCAGGTCCTCGGTGTCACTGAACTCCTGGGCCACCTGCACGGCGCCCCGCCCGTCGCCCAGCGAGACGGTGGCGATCCGGTACACGTCGCTGCCGACCGAGACCTCCTTGTGCAGGACCATCCGCCCGGCCGCACCCGCCGCCGCGACCCGCCGGTCCCCGGCGACCACCGGCAGCCCGGGCCGCCCGGGATCGGCGACCGCCCCGGTGGGCCCCAGCACCTGCACATCCGTACGGGCGGGCCGCACCAGGTCATGCCCCGGCGCCGAGGACGAGAAGTCCTCCGGCGCCATCCGGTGCTGGCTCACCTCGTCCCGCAGATCCTGCACGACCTGGTCGAACACCGACTCCTGGTCCACCCGCACCAGCCGGGCGGCGGCACTGTAGGACAGCACCCCGACGAGCACGGTCACCGCGGCCGTCACCGCGGCGAAGGACACCGCGAACGTGGCCCGCAGGGACAGCAGCCGGGGCCGCGGCCGGGCCCACAGCCGGGCCAGCCGCCCCACTCAGTCCTCCCGGAGCACGTAACCCACGCCACGCACCGTGTGGATGAGCTGCGGCGCACCGGGCTCGTCGAGCTTGCGGCGCAGGTAGCCGACGTAGACGGCGAGGTTCTTGGAGCCGGGCCCGAAGTCGTAGCCCCAGATGCGGTCGTAGATGGTCGAGTGGTCCAGCACGATGCCCGCGTTCCGCACGAGCAGCTCCAGCAGCTCGAACTCGGTGCGGGTCAGCTCCAGCTCGCGCGTGCCCCGCCAGGCCCGCCGCGCCTGGATGTCCATGCGCAGCCCGGCCGCCTCGATCCGCCCGTCGGGCAGCTCGGGCGCGACGGCCCGGGGAGCGGCGCCGGCCGGGGCCATCCCGTCGGGGCTGGTCCGCCGCAGCAGGGCCCGCAGCCGGGCGAAGACCTCCTCGACGTCGAAGGGCTTGACCACGTAGTCGTCGGCGCCCGCGTCCAGGCCGGCGATCCGGTCCTGGGTCTCCACGAGCGCCGTCAGCATGAGGATCGGGGTGCGGTCGCCCTCGGCACGCAGCACCCGGCAGACCTGGAGCCCGTCGATCCCGGGCATCATCACGTCGAGGACGAGCACGTCCGGCGGCGTCCTGTGGGCCTGCGCCAGCGCCTCGACCCCGTCGGCGACCGCGGTGACCTGGTAGCCCTCCAGGATCAGGGCGCGCTCCAGGGCGTGACGGATGGCACGGTCGTCTTCAGCGAGCAGCACATTCTGGGGCACACCCTCAGTGTGCCGTGCCCACCGAGTCGTACGACGTGATGAGCTGCTCACCGCACGCCCTTCTTACTGCCCTCTCACCCCGTGGGACGCAGCGCGGCGAGCTGCTCCTCGAAGGGCACCACGGCCGAGAACGCGTCGGCCCCGGTGGCGCGCGGCGCCGGGGCGGCCGACAGGCCGGTCATCAGCGCGGCCAGCTGCCCGGCCGCCCGGTCGATCCGCCCGTCCAAGCCCTCGGCGCCCCAGTCCTCCGAGGCGGCGTACACCCCGGTCGGCACGACGACGGCCTTCAGGTAGGCGAACAGCGGCCGCAGCGCGTGCTCCAGCACCAGCGAGTGCCGGGCCGTGCCGCCGGTCGCCGCGACCAGCACCGGCTTGCCCTCCAGCGCGTCGGGCTCGAGCACGTCGAAGAACGACTTGAACAGTCCGCTGTACGACGCCGAGAACACCGGCGTGACGACGATCAGTCCGTCGGCGGCGGCCACCGCCTCCTGCGCGGCGGCCAGGGCCCGTCCGGGGAAGCCGTTGGTGAAGTTCTGCGCGATCTCCACGGCGAGTTCCCGCAACTCCACGACCTGCGTCTCCACCGCGGCCGCCCGCCCGACGGCGGCGGCCAGCCGGTCTCCCAGCAGCCGGGTGGACGACGGGACGCTCAGTCCCGCGGACACGACGACGAGCTTCATGCGACGACCTCCTTGTTGCGCTCCGCGGCCAGCAGGGACGCGTGGGTGGGTGCTTCCGGCACATCCGCCGGGCGGCCGGCGGCGAACTCCTTGCGCAGGACGGGTACGACCTCCTCGCCGAGCATGTCGATCTGCTCCAGGACCGTCTTCAGGGGCAGTCCCGCGTGGTCCACCAGGAAGAGCTGGCGCTGGTAGTCGCCGGCGTACTCGCGGAACTTCAGCGTCTTCTCGATGACCTGCTCCGGGGAGCCGACGGTCAGCGGGGTCTGCTCGGTGAAGTCCTCCAGCGACGGGCCGTGACCGTACACGGGCGCGTTGTCGAAGTAGGGACGGAACTCCTTCACCGCGTCCTGGGAGTTGCGGCGCATGAACACCTGGCCGCCCAGGCCGACGATGGCCTGCTCGGGGGTGCCGTGGCCGTAGTGGGCGTACCGGCTCCGGTACAGCTCGACCATCCGCTGGGTGTGGTCGGCCGGCCAGAAGATGTTGTTGTGGAAGAACCCGTCGCCGTAGTAAGCGGCCTGTTCGGCGATCTCCGGCGAGCGGATGGAGCCGTGCCACACGAACGGCGCGACTCCGTCCAGGGGCCGGGGGGTGGAGGTGAAGCCCTGGAGCGGGGTGCGGAACTTGCCTTCCCAGTTCACGACGTCCTCGCGCCACAGGCGGCGCAGCAGGGCGTAGTTCTCGATGGCGAGGCTGATGCCCTCGCGGATGTCCTTGCCGAACCAGGGGTAGACCGGGCCGGTGTTGCCGCGGCCCATCATCAGGTCCACCCGGCCGTCGGCCAGGTGCTGGAGCATCGCGAAGTCCTCGGCGATCTTCACCGGGTCGTTCGTGGTGATCAGCGTGGTCGAGGTCGAGAGGATGAGCTTCTCGGTCTGCGCCGCGATGTAGCCGAGCATGGTCGTCGGGGACGACGGCACGAACGGCGGGTTGTGGTGCTCACCGGTCGCGAAGACGTCGAGTCCGACCTCCTCCGCCTTCAGCGCGATCGCGACCATGGCCTTGATGCGCTCGCGCTCGGTCGGCGTACGGCCGGTCGTCGGGTCCGGCGTGACATCGCCGACGCTGAAGATCCCGAACTGCATGGTCGCTCATCCTCCAGGTTGTTGACGGTTCAACTATAACCGCGTACCCGGAGAACGAGACCCCGCCCCCGCCTATTCCCGCCGGGAGCACCGAACGACGACGCCCCCGGCGGTGCCCCTCCCGCGCGTCAGAAGTAGTACTCGTCCCCGCTGTCCAGCACCAGCACCCGCTGCCGGTCGTTCTCCCGGTTGCGGTCCACCGTCCCCCCGTTCCACAC
>NZ_LJBR01000036.1 GCF_001282115.1 Streptomyces sp. NRRL B-24085
GAAGGGACCCGACGGAAGGGACCCGACGGAAGGGACCCGACGGAAGGGACACGGGGACCGGTTCGCGCGAGGCACCCTGAAATGGGCTTAGACGCCTCGGCAGGGAACACGGCGACCCGTCCGAGCAAGGCGGTTCTGCGAGGTCGCCGCCCCCGTCCGCCCCAGCCGGTCGAAGGCGTCGCCGCCCCGGCCCGCCCCAGCCGCCTCGCTCCAGGACCCCGCCCGTGGCCGGCGCACCGCGATGACCGGCCGTGGCCTCGGAGGCAATAGGGTGGGGAGCGCCTGAAGCTTCCCCGTCCGCGCCCCCGGGCCGGGGACGCGCCCCGATCGCTCCGCCGTGCAACAGGCGGTGCCGCGCCGAGGAGTCAACTGTCGTGTCGGACCCGCTGCGACCCCGCGCCTCCCTCCGTACCGCCGTGGTCTGGGAGGTCCTCCAGGACGCCCTCGACCGCCGGGTCAAGGCCACGGGACGCCAGGCGCTGGACGTCCTCGACACCGGAGGCGGCAGCGGCAACTTCGCGGTGCCCGTGGCCCGCCTCGGCCACCAGGTCACCGTCGTCGACCCCAGCCCCAACGCGCTGTTCGCCCTGGAGCGCCGTGCCGCCGAGGCCGGCGTCGCCGACCGGGTGCGGGGCGTCCAGGGGGACGCCCACGGCCTCTTCGAGGTGGCCGAGCGCGGCGCCTACGACGTGGTGCTGTGCCACGGCGTCCTGGAGTACGTCGACGACCCGGCCGAGGGCGTGCGCAACGTGGTGGCCGCCCTGCGCCCCGAGGGCGTCCTCAGCCTGCTCGCCGCCGGTCTCGGCGGTGCCGTGCTCGCACGGGCCCTCGCCGGCCACTTCAAGGAGGCCCGGCAGGCCCTCGACGACCCGAACGGCCGCTGGGGCGACGGCGACCCCGTCCCGCGCCGCTTCACCGCCGACCAGCTCACCGCGCTCGTCGAGGGTGCGGGTCTCACCGTGGGCGCCGTGCACGGCGTACGGGTCTTCGCCGACCTCGTGCCCGGCGTGCTCGTGGACACCGAGCCCGGCGCCCTGGAAGCCCTGCTGAAGCTGGAGGAGGCGGCGGCCGAGCTCGCCGCCTTCCACTCCGTGGCCACACAGCTCCATGTGCTGGGTGAGACCCGAGAGACCGCAGGGGCCTGAGCCGCCTCCTGTGCCGGAGTGCTGATCAGGGACTTGACGGCACATGGAGTACGCCACAGGCCCCCCGATCGCGCCTTCAGCGCCGTATGATCGAGGGAGACCGCCCGGCATGACGGGACGGCCGCTGGGGAATGACAAGATTCAGCAGCCGGAGCGTTCATGGCGGAATCCGGTTGGCCAATTGGCGCAGAGGGGCGGGTTTCACGGGGGCGATTCCCTGCCTATCCTGAAGGGACCCCCCGAGTCGCCCCGGCGACTGCACGATGAGGAGGACTCCGTGCCGCTCTCGGAGCACGAGCAGCGCATGCTCGAGCAGATGGAGCGAGCGCTGTACGCCGAAGATCCCAAGTTCGCGTCGGCGCTCGAGGGAAGCGGGCTGCGTACGTACACCCGGCGGCGGGTCTACCAGGCGGTCGCCGGCTTCCTCGTGGGTATCGCGCTCCTCATGGCCGGTATGGTCGCCAAGCAGGTGTGGCTCAGCGTGGTGGGCTTCCTCGTCATGCTGGGGTGCGCGGTGCTCGCCGTGACCGGCTGGCGCAAGGCCCCCAAGCCGGGCGAGCAGCCCGCCGCAGGCGCCCCGCACGCCCGTCGCCAGGGACGCCAGAAGCGCTCGATGATGGACCGGATCGAGCAGCGCTGGCAGAAGCGCCGCGACGAGCAGGGCGGACAGTAGCAGCGCAGCTCCTACAGACGTTCTGAGGGGGTGAGCACCCAGTCGGGTGCTCACCCCCTCACGTATGTCCTCGAGCCGCCACCGCTTGCCGGGGCGGCGCCTTTCAGCCTTCCTGACCGGACGGCTTGCGCAGCGTCGGCCGGGCCGCCGCCACGCGGGTCCTGACCCCCGCCCACCACTCCGAGACCGCCCACACCGCCCGCGCGGTGGAACGCGGGGCGATCAGCGCACGCACCCGCGTGGTCCGGCTGACCGAACCGCGCAGCCCGCCGATCACCCGGTGGACGTCCTGCACGAGGCCGGCCGTCAGCCGGGGCCGCGGGGCGTAGAGCACCTGCTCCACGGCGTCCGCCACCCGGTGCACCGAGGCCGCGACCGCCGCATCGAGGTGCCCGAGCCGTACGATCCGCGCGGCCGCCTTGCGCGGGGTCTGCGAGTCGTCCGGCGGGATCCCGAAGTCCCACGCCGTGTCGGTCAGCTCCTGCCAGACCGCCAGGGTGTGGGCGACGGCGTCCGCGTCACTGCGGCCGTGCCCGCCCAGACGTACCGAACGGGTCCGCAGCCGCCACAGCATCGGCGCCAGGGGGACCGCGAGCACGGCCACCCCGACGAGCAGCCAGAACAACAGCTTCAGATACCACCAGGAGCCCTGTACGGCCCACCAGGGTCCACCGCCGCCCTTGGCCGCGGCGGCCGCCGGGGACGCGCTGTCGCACGCCTCCAGCTTCCGCAACTGCGGCGAGCAGCTCTCGCTCGCGGAAGGCGAGGCGGACGGAGCCGTGGACGTGCCCGCGGAGGGCCGCGCCACACCGGGGTCCACACTGCCGCCGGCGTCCGGGATGGTGTACGGGGGAACCGTGCCCCGGGTCGGGGTGGGCTCGAAGCGGGTCCATCCCACCCCCTCGAAGTACAGCTCGGGCCAGGCGTGGGCGTCCTTGAGCCCCACCGACACCGAGCCGTCCGCCTGCGGGGTGCCCGGCGCGAAGCCCACCGCGACGCGGGCCGGAATGCCCAGGGAGCGGGCCATCGCCGCCATGGCGAAGGAGAAGTGGACGCAGAAGCCCTGCTTGTCCCGCAGGAAGTTGGCGATGGCGTTGGGCCCGTCGCCGACCTCCACCTGGGTGTCGTACTCGAAGCCGCCGTTGATCGCGAAGTAGTCCTGGAGGTCGACCGCCTGCTCGTAGGGGTTCTGCGCGCCCGCGGTGACCTCACGGGCCGTCTTGGCCACCACCGCCGGCAGCGAGTCGGGCAGGTCGGTGTACTCGCGCTCGATGGCCGGGGGCGGGGCCGGTGCCGCGGCGAGCTGCTCGGCCGTCGGCTCCACGTCCAGGCTCTTGACGTCGTACGTCAGCCCGCGCGTGTTCTGCCCGTGGTCGCCGACGAGCGCCATGCCCTCGGGTTCGTAGCGCCAGTTGCCGCGGACCTGGACCCCACTGGGCGGGTACGGCATGGGCAGATAGCTCTGCTCGTACCAGTTCGCCGCCGAGATGGTCGTCTCCACCTCGGTGCGCCGCACGTCGGAGCCGAGGCCGATCGGGGTCGGGAAGTCCTTGGGCACAGCGCCGATGGACCGCTTGGACGGCTTCCAGGTCCGGCCGTCGAAGTCGTCCAGGGAGACGATCCGCAGGTACAGGTCGGCGGTGTCGTTGCTCTGCGTGCGCACGGACAGGACCTGGCGGTCCTCGTCGACGTTCAGGCTGTCGCGCAGCGAGAGCAGCGGGTTCACCGCGGAGATCGTGCCCCCGCTGCCGTTGCCGGCGCCCACGCCCGCCCCGGTGGCGTCCAGGAGGCCGCCGTTCATCGAGGGCAGGCCGGCCGACACCACGAGGGCGATGCCGAGGCTCGCCACCCCGATCCGGCGGCCGGTGCGCACCGGCGCCACCGGGCCGGAGTCGGCGCCCGGGGAGCGTGGCGCCCCGCCGAAGACCCGGCCCCACTGCGAGAGCCGGTCACGCCCCTCGGCCAGCAGCAGCATCAGATAGCCGATCGCTGCGACCAGGAACCAGAACCAGTCGCCGTGGCCCTCCGACAGCCCCGCGGCGACGGAGTACAGCGCGAGCAGCGGCAGACCCGCCGGGGCCGCGCTGCGGAAGGTCACCGCGAGGGTGTCCACGACGAGTCCGACGATCAGCACACCGCCGAAGACCATCAGCTTGATGCCCTCGGAAGCCAGGGGCGCCGGGATCGCGTACCGCGCGATGTCGTCGCCGCCCTGCCGGAGCAGGTCCCCGAAGTGCACGACGGCGCCCGGGCCGGGGACCAGCCCCAGGAAGGCCTGGTCGCGGGCGAAGATCAGGGTCAGCATCATCAGCGTGACGAGCGCCTGGACCGCCACCGTCAGCGGACGGGCCAGCGGGATCCGCCGGGTCGCCGCACCCACCACCGTCTGCACCCCGAGCAGGAAGGCGACCTGCACGATCCAGGTGACCGGCTCCACCAGGGGCAGCAGGGCGCACGCGGCCATCAGCGTGGCCGCCCAGGCGCACAGCGCCAGTCGTCCGCGGCCGCTCATCACGATGCCTCCCCGGCCGTACCGACGCCCGTGCGCTCGCGGTCCGCGAGACGCCACAGCGCCTCCAGCGAGGCGCCCCGCGGCACGCCCAGTGCCGTCCAGCCCGCCTCGCGGAGCATCCGCAGCCTTTCCTCGCGCTCCTCCAGCGCGCCGGGCACGTCGGTGGGTTCCCTTACCCAGAGCTCGCTGTCGAGGACGAACGCGAGCGCGCCCCCGCTGCGCCGGCGCATCTTGGCGACCACCGTGGCCTGCTCCTCGTCGAGGTCGCCGAAGAAGGCCACCAGCAGTCCCTCGTTCCCGCGGCGCAGCACGTCGTAGGCGTGCGACAGGCCCGTGCCGTCGGAGTGGTCGATCACCGCGAGCGTGTCCATCATCAGCCCGGCCGCGTCCGCCGTCCCCTGGCTCGCCCCGGCGAAGCCGTCGGCGCCCTCACCGGGCACGGAGTTGCCGGTGTCCGTCAGCAGCCTCACGGAGAAGCCCCGTTCCAGCATGTGGACCAGGACGGAGGCGGCGCCCGAGACGGCCCACTCGAAGGCCGAGTCCGGGCCCGCGCCCGCGAAGGCTAGGCTCCGGGTGTCCAGGAGCACCGTGCAGCGGGCGCGCTGGGGCTGCTCCTCGCGGCGGACCATCAGCTCGCCGTAGCGGGCGGTGGAGCGCCAGTGGACCCGGCGCAGGTCGTCGCCGTAGCGGTAGCCGCGCGGGATGACGTCGTCCTCGCCGGCCAGGGCCAGCGAGCGCTGGCGCCCTTCGCCGTAGCCCTTGGCCTCGCCGCTCAGCCGCACCGGGGGCAGCGCCTCCACGCGCGGGATCACGGTCAGGGTGTCGTACGTCGAGAAGGAGCGGGTCAGCTCGCACATGCCGAACGGGTCGGTCAGGCGGAGCTGGAGCGGACCCAGGGGGTAGCGGCCGCGCAGGTCGGAGCGGACCCGGTAGGAGACCTCGCGGCGGCCGCCCGGCTCCACGCGGTCGAGCACGAAGCGGGGGCGCGGGCCGAGGACGTAGGGGACCCGGTCCTGGAGCATCAGCAGGCCGGTGGGCAGGCGGGAGACGTTGTCCATCCGCAGGTGGACGCGGGCCTCGCTGCCGGCGGGCACGCGCGCGGGGGAGAGCCTGCGGCTGCCCGCGACCCGGTAGCGGGTGCGGTAGAGGACGGTGGCGCACACCAGGGGCAGCGCGGCCAGCAGGAGGCCGACGCGCAGCAGGTCGGACTGGCCGAGGACGTAGGCGCAGACGGCCGCGGCGATGCCCGCGGCGAAGAAGGAGCGGCCCCTGGTGGTCAGACCGGCCAGTGCCGTGCGGATCCCGCCCTTGTCGCCCCGGTCGGCCTCGGGGCCGCCGGCCGAGGGCACCCCGCCGGACATCACAGGCTCCGCGGCGGCTGCTGCGGGTACGCGGGCGCGGTGCGGCCGATCCCGAGGCCGCCCTGCTGGGGCGCGGCGGGGACCGGGGTGCGCTGGAGGATCTCCTGCACGACCTGTTCCGCGGTACGGCGGTTGAGCTGCGCCTGGGCGGTGGGCAGCAGACGGTGCGCGAGGACGGCCACGGCGAGCGCCTGGATGTCGTCCGGCAGCGCGAACTCGCGGCCGCTGAGGGCGGCGGAGGCCTTGGCGGCGCGCAGCAGGTGCAGGGTCGCGCGCGGGGAGGCCCCGAGTCTGAGGTCGGGGTGGGTGCGCGTGGCGGCGACCAGGTCGACGGCGTACCGCCGGACCGTCTCGGCGACGTGGACGCCGCGGACGGCCTCGATGAGCTTCACGATGTCGTGCGCGTGGGCCACCGGCTGGAGATCCTCCAGAGGGCTCACCCCGCCGTGGATGTCGAGCATCTGGAGCTCGGCCTCGGCGCTCGGGTAGCCCACCGAGACCCGGGCCATGAAGCGGTCGCGCTGGGCCTCGGGCAGCGGGTAGGTGCCCTCCATCTCGACCGGGTTCTGCGTGGCGACCACCATGAACGGGCTGGGCAGCTCGTAGGTCTGCCCGTCGATGGTGACCTGGCGCTCCTCCATCGACTCCAGGAGCGCGGACTGGGTCTTCGGCGAGGCACGGTTGATCTCGTCGCCGATCACGATCTGGGCGAAGATCGCACCCGGCTTGAACTCGAAGTCCCGGCGCTGCTGGTCCCAGATGGACACGCCCGTGATGTCCGAGGGCAGCAGGTCGGGTGTGAACTGGATGCGGCGCACCGAGCAGTCGATGGACCGCGCCAGCGCCTTGGCCAGCATGGTCTTGCCGACGCCGGGGACATCCTCGATCAGAAGATGTCCCTCGGCGAGCAGCACGGTCAGCGAAAGCCGGACGACCTCGGGCTTCCCCTCGATCACGCCCTCCACCGAACTGCGTACCCGCTCGACAACGGCGGTCAGATCAGTGAGGCTCGCTCGATCGTCATAGGTGGTCACCCGGCCCTCCTCGGCCCGAAACTTTCCGGGCCGACGCTCTGTGATGCGTAACCGGCCCACCCCGAATCACGGACACCACGCGTGAAAAGTTCCGCGTGACGCCCCACCCGCATTCTTGCTGCCGTTACCGTTTCGTGTCACTCGACTGTGGACAACTGGCTGCACTATGTCGGGCCTTGCGGTGTTTTGGGTACCCCGAGGGCCGAAATCAACAGCGAAACGACAGCTGCGGCGGATCCTTACGCCGGGTCGACCTCGCGCAGCAGGCCCGTCTTCACGTCGAACACGAACCCGCGGACGTCGTCGGTGTGCAGCAGGAAGGGCGAGGTGCGCACCCGCTGCATGGACTGCCGTACGTCCTGGTCGACGTCGCGGAAGGCCTCCACGGCCCACGCGGGGCGCTGGCCGACCTCCATCTCCAGTTCGGTGCGGAAGTCCTCGGTGATCGCCTCCAGGCCGCAGCCCGTGTGGTGGATGAGGACGATGCTGCGGGTGCCGAGCTTGCGCTGGCTGATCGTGAGGGAGCGGATCACGTCGTCGGTGACCACGCCGCCCGCGTTGCGGATGGTGTGGCAGTCGCCGAGCTCGAGACCGAGCGCGGCGTGCAGGTCGAGACGGGCGTCCATGCAGGCCACGACGGCGACGTGCAGGACGGGGCGGGCGTCCATCCCGGGGTCGGTGAACGCGGCGGCGTACCGCTGGTTGGCGTTGACCAGGCGGTCGGTGACACCGCCGTCGCGGGATATGGCGCCTTCGGTGGGAACGGATGCGGAAGTCGTCATAACCATGACGTTACTGGTCACCGGCGCCGCGGTCCTGCCGTGAGAGGGGAAAAAGAGTGTCATCACGTCCTGTGTGTGAGGTACCCCACAAGAGGACCGGGTGCGCCCGAACGAGTGTTTTCGGTCCATTTCGAGCGTCGGCTTCCCGCCGCTGCGCGACGCGCAGGCCGGTTGATTGACCGCGAGACACCGTGGACTAAAGTGACGCGAAGCGGGAGGCGAGGCTTCCCTGCTGACATTTTCCGGAGGCCCCGGCTCGCGCCCGGACGGTCTCCCCACGTGCGCGGCGCGTACGTACGGCTCGGCCTCCTCCCGCTCCCGGTCGGCTGACGCTTCCGGCGCCGGCAGGCCTCCTCTTCACTGGGGGTCCCCCAGCTTGCTGGGGGAGGGCGGGGACCCGGCGGTGCGTACGGCCCGCGCCGGACCTGAGAGGGCCCCTTGAGCCAGAGTCGACACGTCCCGGTGATGCTCCAGCGGTGCCTGGACCTGTTGGCCCCCGCGCTCGAGCGGCCCGGATCGGTGGTCGTCGACTGCACGCTCGGTCTCGGCGGCCACAGCGAGGCCCTGCTCCAGCGGTTCCCGGAGGCCCGGCTCGTCGCCCTCGACCGCGACAAGGAGGCCCTGCGCCTGTCCGGAGAGCGGCTCGCGCCCTTCGGTGAGCGCGCCACCCTGGTCCACGCCGTCTACGACGAGCTCCCGGACGTCCTCGACAGGCTCGGCATCGCGCGCGTGCAGGGCGTCCTCTTCGACCTCGGTGTCTCCTCCATGCAGCTCGACGAGGCCGACCGCGGCTTCGCCTACGCCCAGGACGCCCCCCTCGACATGCGCATGGACCAGACGACCGGCATGAGCGCGGCCGAGGTCCTCAACACCTACCCGGCGGGCGAACTCGTCCGGATCCTCCGGGCCTACGGCGAGGAGAAGCAGGCCAAGCGGATCGTGTCCGCTATCGTGCGCGAGCGCGAGAAGGAGCCGTTCGCCAACAGCGCGCGGCTCGTCGAGCTGATCCGGGACTCCCTGCCGCAGGCCGCCAAGCGCACCGGCGGCAACCCCGCCAAGCGCACCTTCCAGGCGCTGCGCATCGAGGTCAACGGCGAACTCTCCGTCCTGGAGCGGGCGATCCCGGCCGCGGTCGAGGCACTCGCGGTGGGCGGCCGGATCGTCGTGCTGTCGTACCACTCGCTGGAGGACCGGCTGGTCAAGCAGGTCTTCGCGGCCGGCGCCACCAGCACCGCCCCGCCCGGACTGCCCGTCGTCCCCGAGCAGTACCAGCCGCGGCTCAAGCTGCTCACGCGCGGTGCCGAACTTCCCACCGAGGAAGAGATCGCCGAGAACCGGCGGGCGGCACCGGCGCGTTGCAGAGGCGCCGAGCGAATCAGGGAGTCCGTCGAATGATGCGTGAGGCGCGTGAGCCGCGTCCGTGGGTGGGGAAACCGGACTCACTGGAGGGTGTGTGAGCAGGAAACCCGAACTGAGGGGGAGGGCGGCCCGGCTCGCGCGTCTCCTCCCCGGCACGGCGAGCCCCGGACAGGCGGCACGCACCCCCTTCGTGCTCCTCGTGGTCCTCCTGCTCGGCGGCGGTCTCATCGGGCTGCTGGTGCTGAACTCCGCGGTGAGCGAGGGGTCGTTCAAGCTGGCCGACCTCCAGAAGGACACCAAGAGCCTCACCGACGAGCAGCAGGCCCTGCAACGGGACATCGACGCCTACTCCGCGCCCGACGCCCTGGTGCGACGCGCCCGTGAACTCGGCATGGTGCCCGGCGGCGACCCGGCCTTCCTCGACCCCGACGGCACCGTCAAGGGCGTCCCGTCCCCCGCCGGCGCCGCCGAACCGCTGTCGTACCGCATGCCGCTCGTCCTCGCGCCCGAGGCGTTCGACGCCACGGCCGGCTCGACCCCGACGGCCGACCCCACCCCGGCCGGGGACGTCGTACAGACGCCCGAGACCGTCGAACAGGTTCCCGGGACCGTCCCCTCGGACGCCCCGCTCCCCACGAC
>NZ_LJBR01000360.1 GCF_001282115.1 Streptomyces sp. NRRL B-24085
GGCGGGACCGGTACCGGGGCCTCCGCGACGGTGGGCGCGGTGTCGCCGCCCAACACCTTCCTCGCCCGGTCGAGGTCCAGCGCGCCCTCCCAGCGGGAGACCGCGAAGACCGCGACGCAGTTGCCGAGCAGGTTGGTCACCACGCGCATCGAGTCCATGATGCGGTCCACGCCGAGGAGCAGGGCGACGGCACCGGCGGGGATGGCGCCGAGCGAGGAGGCGGTCGCCGACAGGGCGAGGAAGGCCGAGCCGGGGATGCCCGCCATGCCCTTGCTGGTGAGCATGAGCACCAGGACCACGGTGATCTGCTGGCCGAGACTCAGATCGACGCCCACCGCCTGGGCGATGAACACGGTGCCGATGGAGAGGTAGAGCGAGGCGCCGTCGAGGTTGAAGGAGTAACCGGTCGGCAGCACCAGGCCCACCGCGTCGTCACGGGCGCCGGCCCTGCGCAGCTTCTGCATCACGCGCGGCATGACGGACTCGGTGGACGCGGTGCCGAGCGCGAGCAGCATCTCCTCACGGATGTAGCGCAGGAACTTCCAGAGGCTGAGCCCGGTGAGCGCCTTGAGCGCCACGGCCAGCAGCACGACGAAGAGGGCGGCGGCCGCGTAGCACAGGACGATCAGCTTGGCGTACGTCTCGATGACGCCGAGGCCGTACTGGCCGATCAGGACGGCCATCGCGCCGAACACCGCGATCGGCGCGAGGCGCATCACGAAGCCGACGACGGCGAAGATGATCTCCTGGGCCTGCTCGATCGCGGGCAGCACCTGCGGGACCTTGGTGTGGCCGAGGTGCAGCAGGGCGGCACCCACCAGACAGGCCAGGACCAGCACCTGGGGCAGCGAGTTCTCGGCGAAGGCGCCGATGAAACTGGTGGGCAGCGCGTTGACGACGAACTCGGTCGTCGAGGGCAGGTGCCCGCCGCCGGTCTTGGCGTCGACGGCCGTGGAGTCGAGCGTGGCCGGGTCGACGTGCATCCCCGAGCCGGGCTGGACGACGTTGGCGGCGAGCAGACCGACAACCAGCGCGAGGGTGCTCGCGACCTCGAACCAGATCAGCGCCTTGAGCCCGATCCGGCCGAACGCCTTCAGGTCACCGGCCTTGGCGATGCCGACGACGACCACGCAGAACACGAGCGGCGAGATGATCGTCTTGATGAGCCGGGTGAAGCCGTCGCCGAGCGGCTGGAGGTCCGAGGCGAAACCGGGCCACAGCTTTCCGACGAGGACACCGAGCACGAGCGCGCAGGCGACCTGCGCGAAGAGAGAGGTACGCAGTATGTGTGCGACACGTCGCGGCAGGGACGGGACGGACGGCGGCACGGGCACTCCTTGAGCGAGGGGGGACGCAGAAGCCGAGCGGAGACTTCTGCGATACGGAAAGCTGCTTCCGTGTCGATCACTCTGAAGGGCCCGTCGATCACGCCCGAGACCGTCGCGTTTCGGTCAGGTAAATCACGGCACCTGTGACGCATCGCACACAACTCGCGTCAGCAGCGATCGGTTTGCTCGGTCACCACCCCCTGGGCGGTGGCGAGGTAGCGGTCGTGGCAGCCGGCCGAACCACGGATCCGGTAGCGCTCACTGCTCGTCCCCACCGCGTGCCGCTGGTCGCGCGGGACGTTGATCGTGTACGTGGCGTCGCCGGTGTAGGTGTCGTCGAGCCGGTACCACCCGGTGCGGTGACCGGCCCGGGTCACCGTGACGTCGGCGCGGTCACCGAGGGTCAGCACCGTGCGCAGCCGGTCGCCTGTGCCGATCGTGGTGGTGCCGTCCATCGTGTACGTGCGGTGGGTGCGGGTGGTCCTGGCCGGGCCGCGGCCGTCGACGGTGACCGACTCGTCGTCCGTCCAGGTCGCCCGGAGCGCGTCGGGGTTCTCGCCGTCGGCCCAGCGGTGGGTGGAGGTGTTCGTGAGCGAGCGCCGGACGGTGGTCGTGACGCGGCCGTGCGAGGTGTCGACGTACCCGGCGACGGTGAGCCGATGGTCACCCCGGGTGTCCACACGGTGTTCCGAACCGGGCGTGTACGTCGAGGAGTCGGCGAGCTCACCGCTCGTGTGCGCGGTGAGCTTCCCGGTGACGTGGGCCCGCTCGGTGTCCTGCCAGACGAGGACGTTCACGGGGGTGCTCCAGCCCGGCTGCCCCTCGGGGACACCGACGACGGCGACCTCCACGCGGTGCGGGCGCCCGTCGTTGAGGATGCCGGCGAAGGGGGTCAGGTCGTATTCGATCGGCTTGACGTCGAGGGCGCGGGGGCCCGGCACGACGTACCAGAGGAAGGGGTTCGACCAGCCACCGGTCCACACGGTCGGGAACGGCGCGGCGATTCCCGCCAGTTGGCCGTCCACCTTGATCTGCACCTCGCGGTAGGGGCCGCCGTCGGCCCGGCAGGAGTACGGCGCGTTCGAGGGCACCGCCAGGTACCAGTACTCCTCACAGCCGCCGCCCGAGCCGGTGGCGTACACCTCGGCGACGACGCGTTCGCTGTTGCGCGGGGTGGTGAGGGTGTTGCCGTCGGGCGTCAGCACCCGGTCCGGCACCGAGGCGGCCTCGCGGCCCGGGTAGAAGGTGAGCGTGACCTTCACGTCGATGATCCCGGTGTACGTGTCGTCGACGACGTTCCCGATGAGCATCTCCACGTCGTGGGCGCCGCGGAAGGTGTCGCTGTACCGCGTGACGTCCTTCTCGACGGACCACTCGATGCCGTCGGGCGAGGGCTGCGGGGTGGACGTACGGAAGATCTCGACCCCGCCGACGTGCAGATACCCGAGCCGGTCGAACTGCCGCCCCTTGACCTTGCCGTCCATGCGCAGCACGACCTTGCTCCAACGGTCACCGCATCCCTCGGGCGGGGCGTAACTGCCGGTGTACGGGGTGAAGTCCCGGAACTGCGCCTCGGCGACCGTGACTTGGCACGACCGGCCCGAGGGCCTGGTGACGCGCGGCGCGGCGGTGACCGGGTCGTGCCAGTCGGTGCCGAACTCGGCGGGGACGGCGGCCTGTTGGGCTGCTGCGGGTCTGGCCTGCGCGGACTGGGCGGGTGCCGCTCCGAACAGGGTGCCCGCCAGGAGGGTCGCTCCGGCGAGCATGGACATGGCGATCCGTCTCTTCATGGCCGTGTTCTACGGCGAGTCGGGCACGTCCCGCAATGACGCCTCCCCCAGCGGTCCGGTCGGCGCAGCCGGATCTGTGCGGCGCGGCGGAAAACCTGTTGCCTCCGACCACGCTCTGCGGCGAACCTTTCACGGTTTGCAGCCGCCGTGTGCGGCTCCCTCCCACCCCCTGACACGAGCCACTGGGACGTCACACGTCATGCAGATCCAAGACCTTCCGTATCCCGACCCGGGAGTGCCGGACGCCCGCTCGGGCTCCCGGTTCCTGTGGTGGCTCTTCAGGAACCAGTTGGGCGGACAGCTCAAGTCACTGGCCTGGGGACTGCTGCACTTCCTCTCCGTCTCCGCGCTGCCCCTCTGCGTCGGGGTGGCCGTCCAGGCGGTCGTCGACCACTCCGGCCGCCGACTCGCCCTCGCCGGCGGCCTGCTGGCCCTGTGCTGCCTCGGCAGCGCGCTCGGCGACACCTTCCTGCACCGCACCGCCGTCACCAACTGGATCACGGCCGCCGCGCGCGTCCAGCAGTTGCTGGCGCACAAGGCCGCCAACCTGGGCTCTGCGCTGACCCGGCGGGTCGCGGCCGGCGAGGTCGTGGCCGTCTCCACCGGCGACGTCGAGAAGATCGGCTGGTTCGTGGAGGCCTGGTCACGGTTCACCGCGGCGGCGGTCACCATCGTCGTGGTCTGCGCCGGACTGGTCGTCTACCAGCCGGCGCTCGGCGTGGTGGTCGCCGTGGGCCTGCCGGTCCTGGCCCTCGCGGCGTTGCCGCTGCTGCCCCGCGCGACCCGACGCGCCGACTTCCAGCGCGAGAAGGCCGGCCGCGCCACCGAACTGGCCTCCGACACCGTCGCCGGTCTGCGGGTGTTGCGCGGCATCGGCGGCGAGGAACTCTTCCTCGACCGCTACCGCAGGGCCTCCCAGGAGGTCCGCCACGCGGCCGTGCGCAGCGCCCGGATGTGGTCGCTGATCGCCGCGATCCAGGTGCTGCTGCCGGGGCTGCTGCTCATCGCGGTCGTCTGGTACGGCGTCCACCTGGCCCGGCAGGGCCGCGTCGAGATCGGCGAACTGGTCGCCGTCTACAGCTCGGTCATGATCCT
Organism: Streptomyces sp. NRRL B-24085; assembly: GCF_001282115.1. Lineage (GTDB taxonomy): Bacteria > Actinomycetota > Actinomycetes > Streptomycetales > Streptomycetaceae > Streptomyces. Next base: position 4,214 of record NZ_LJBR01000360.1, read on the forward strand.
GACCTATCCGCTGCGGCACTTCGAGGAGATCGCCATGGCGTACTCCTTCTCCCGGCCGTCGGCCACGCGGGCCGCCCGGGTGCTGTCGCTGGAGCGGGCCACGTCCGCCGAGGGCTCCGGGGACCGGGGCCGGGACGGGGACGGACCGCCCGGCGGGGACCTGTACGACCCGGCCACCGGTCTGCTCGCCCCCTCCGGCCGGCTCACCGCGGTGGTGTGCGGCGACCCGGACGCGGCGGGGCTGCTGGCGGAACGCCTCGGCGGGCACCCCGCGGAGCAGGGCACGTCGGTGCTGCTGGGCGGGGTGCCGCTGGACGAGCTGCCGCTCGACTCGGCGCGCACGGCGGTCCTCGTCCAGGACAAGGACCCGGTCCTGCTCTCCGGAACCCTGCGCGAACTGCTCGACGTGCCCGCCTCGGGTGACGTCGGCGCCGAGGAGGCGCTCGCGGCCGCGCAGTGCGCGGACGTGCTGGCGGCCCTCGTCCAGGGCTCCCTGGACGCCGAGGACCCGATGGACGCGCGCATCACCGAACGCGGGCGGTCCCTGTCCGGCGGCCAGCGCCAGCGGCTGGCCCTCGCCCGGTCCCTGTTCACCGACCCGGAGGTGCTCGTCCTGGACGAACCGACCTCCGCCGTCGACTCGCACACCGAGGCGCGGATCGCCCAGGGCATCCGGGACCTGCGGGCCGGGCGCACCACCGTGGTGTTCACCTCCTCGCCGCTGCTCCTGGACCACGCCGACCGCGTGGTGCTCGTCCACGAGGGCGAGGTGGTGGCCGTCGGCGTGCACCGCGAACTGGTGCGCAAGGAGCCCCGGTACCGGGCGGTCGTCACCCGCGAGACGGACGAGGAGGCCGCGTCGGACGGCGTGCCGCTCGACCGGCACGCACCCGGCAAGGAAGCCGCACTGGACAAGCGGGGCATGGTGCGCGAACCAGATGTACTGGACGAGCGGGACCCGTTGCACGAACCAGATGTACTGGACGACCAGGACCTGTTGCACGAACTGGAAGAGATCGAGGAGAGCGCATGATCGGCGTGGCGCCACCGGCGTACGACCCGGCGGCACCGACGACGGCGACCACCCTGCCCGTCGGGGCCACCGCGACCGTACGCGCCTACGTGGCCGAACTGTTCCACCGGCACCGCCGCGCCTTCGCGCTCCTCGTCGGCGTCAACACCGTCGCGGTGGTGGCCTCCATGGTCGGACCCTGGCTCCTCGGCGACCTCGTCGAGCGGGTGTCGGACGGGGCCCGGGAACTGCATCTGGAGCTGACGGCCGGGCTGTTCCTGATCGCACTGGTCGTCCAGGCCGTCTTCGTACGGCAGGTGCGGCTGCGCGGTTCGACGCTCGGCGAGCGCATGCTGGCCGACCTGCGCGAGGACTTCCTGGTCCGGGCGGTCGGCCTGCCGCCTGGCGTCCTGGAACGGGCCGGCACCGGTGACCTGCTGTCCCGGATCACGACGGACATCGACCGGCTCGGCAACGCGATGCGGGAGGCCGTGCCGCAGCTCGCGATCGGCGTCGTGTGGGCGGCCCTGCTCCTCGGCGGTCTGGTGATCACCGCACCGCCCCTGGCCGCCGCCGTGCTCCTCGCCCTGCCGGTCCTGGTGATCGGCTGCCGCTGGTACTTCAGGCGGGCGCCCTCGGCGTACCGCTCGGAGGCCGCCGGATACGCCGCCGTGGCCGCCGCGCTCGCCGAGACCGTGGACGCCGGGCGCACCGTCGAGGCGCACCGCCTGAGCGCGCGCCGCATCGAGCTGTCGGAGCGGCGGATCAAGGAGTGGACGGCCTGGGAGCGGTACACGCTGTGGCTGCGGTCGGTGCTCTTCCCGTGCATCAACGTCAGCCACGTCATGATCCTCTCGTCGGTGCTGATGGTGGGCGGGGTGTTCGTCCTGCAGGGCTGGATCGGGGTCGGCCAGTTGACGACGGGCGCCCTGATCGCGCAGATGCTGGTCGATCCGGTCGGGCTGATCCTGCGCTGGTACGACGAGCTCCAGGTGGCCCAGGTGTCGCTGGCCCGGCTGGTCGGGGTCCGGGACATCGAGCCGGCCGCCGGCGACGCCGGGCTCGCCCCCGAGGGGCGGGACGTCCACGCCGACCGGGTGCACTTCGGCTACCTGGAGGGCGTCGACGTCCTGCGCAAGGTGTCCCTGGAGGTCGCGCCCGGCACCAGGCTGGCGCTGGTCGGCCCCTCGGGCGCCGGCAAGTCCACCCTGGGCAGGCTGCTGGCCGGCATCTACGCGCCCCGGGACGGCAGGATCACCCTCGGCGGGGCCGAGCTGTCCCGGATGCCCGCCGAACGGGTCCGCGAGCACGTGGCCCTCGTCAACCAGGAGCACCACGTCTTCGTGGGCTCCCTGCGCGACAACCTCCTGCTCGCCCGGACGGACGCCACGGACGCCGAGCTGTGGGCGGCCCTCGGCGCGGTCGACGCGGACGGGTGGGCGCGGGCGCTCGACGACGGCCTCGAAACCGAGGTCGGCTCCGGCGGGCTGACCGTCACCCCGGCCCAGGCCCAGCAGGTCGCGCTGGCCCGCCTGGTGCTGGCCGACCCGCACACGCTCGTCCTGGACGAGGCGACCTCGCTGCTGGATCCCCGGGCGGCGCGTCACCTGGAGCGCTCCCTGGCCCGCGTCCTCGACGGCCGCACCGTGGTCGCCATCGCCCACCGCCTGCACACCGCCCACGACGCCGACGTCATCGCCGTCGTCGAGAACGGCCGCATCAGCGAACTGGGCAGCCATGACGAGCTCGTCGCGGCGGACGGGGCGTATGCGGCGCTGTGGAGGTCCTGGCACGGGTGAAGCGGTGGGTTTGGCGTACCGGGGCACCCGCCCCGGTACCGCCGGACCTGGCGCACCCCGTCGCTCGCCACCCGCTCCGGCCGCCACGGCGCCCGCGCTGGCGTTGCGCAGTCCCGAGCGGGGGTGGAAGGCTGGACAGCAGCACCGGCTCAGGGAGCGCCCGCGGACGGCACGGTTCGACGGTGGGCGCGGCGAGTGCCCCGTGAGTCCGCGGTCCGCCCCGGGCCGCGGCAGGACCGGGTCCGTCCCCGTCACCTGGAGGTATCCGTGGACAGCTCCGACGGATGGGGAGACGACGTCTACCAGCCCGACGGCTCCGAGATCCAGGACGACGCGGGTCTGCTCGACGCGGAGGACACCCTGGAGGACGACGGAGTCGGCGATCCGCTCGACCGCGGCTGGTCCCCGCCGGAGAGGCCGTGGGCGGTGGAGCACAGCGGTGTGACGGCCGCCGAGCGCCGCCGGGGCGAGACGCTGGACCAGCGGCTCGCGGAGGAGACGCCCGACCTCGCGCCGGTCGACGGCGACGGCATCGGTGACTGCGACGGCACCGACGGCGAACTGCTGGACAACGAAGTCGGCGCGATGCGCTCCGGCCGTCTCGTGGCCCCCGACGAAGGGGTCCACGAGGACGAGGAGAGCGCGCTCGTCGCCACGGACGTGGGCATCGACGGGGCCGCCGCGTCCGCGGAGGAGGCCGCGATGCACATCGTCGACGAGGAGTCCCTGCCCGGCTGACCCGCGCTGCCGCCCGGCCGTTCCAGCGCCTGCCCCCACCGCCGTACTGCCCACGCCGTACGCCACGTCTCCCGAGGAGCATCCATGCAGCAGGACAAGCACCCCGACTACCACGAGGTCGTCTTCCGCGACCGCTCCGCCGGCTACGCCTTCCTGACCCGGTCGACCGCCACCAGCGAGCAGACCATCGAGTGGGACGACGGCGAGACGTACCCGGTGGTGGACGTGGAGATCTCCTCCGAGAGCCACCCCTTCTACACCGGCAAGGCGCGCACGGTGGACTCCGAGGGACGCGTGGCCGCCTTCGAACGGCGCTACGGAGGCGGAACCGGGACCGGTCAGGGCTGACGGGAAGCCCCCACGCCCCGGCCCGTGTCCCCGCCTCAGATGAAGTTGAGGGCCGCCGCGCAGCCCACTCCCCCGAGCAGCATGAACGCCGGCATGAGCACCTTCAGCTCCACCCAGCTCCCGGCCCGGAAGCGCATGACCTTCGGCGGGCCGATCGGGTACCAGCGCTTGCGGCCCACCGGGATCGGCCACAGGATCGGGCAGCCAGAGACGGTCAGCGCGTCCCCGATGTCGTGTACGAGCGCACCGAGGACGACCGGCAGCCCCAGCCACAGGTACTCCTGGCCCGGCTGCGTGAACAGCCAGTCCGAGCCGTTGCCCGGCTTGTCCAGGACGCCCGCGATGATCCAGGCACTGGTCGCGGCCAGCAGCCACACCAGAACGTCCGCGCTGGATCCCCGGGTCGCCCGCCACAGCAGGCCCTCGATGGCCAGCACCATGTGCACGAACAGGATCGCCAGCACGGCCCAGCGGCCACCGGTGATCGCCGCCACCGAGCATCCCGCGCCGATCAGCACCGCCCACAGCCAGGTGTGGGTGAGCGTGCGGTGCCCGCCGGAGCGACGCGGGTCGCCCTGCTTCTTGGTGGCCTTGTAGACGGCGTACGAGAGCTTGTCGACGATCTCGCACAGGGCCCGCGAGATCGGCCCGAAGGATCGCGAGATCGTGGCCGCCTTGTGGTCGAGGTCGGGAGCGAGCGCGGCACCCGCGCAGACCAGGGCCCCGGCCAGCAGGACAGGCCAGGGCATGGTGTGTCCCGAGGCGGCGGCAGCCGCTCCTACGCCCAGCCAGGCCGCGGCGCCCGACAGCGAGTGTGCTGGTCCCATCATCGGCGTCGCCCGCCCCATTCCTCGTGTGCCACTGTCCAGTTGACCGGCGCCGCTGACGCTCCGTCGGCGACACAGCGTACTGGTCGTGATCTTCGGACTCGCATCCGATTCCCCCCTCGGGCATCCGGGCAGGCAAGATGGGTGGGTGACCCTCATCGATCAGCTCCCGCCGACCGCCGATCCCGACGCCCTCTACGAAGCCTTCGAGTCGTGGACGGAGGAGCGGGGTCTGACGCTCTACCCCCACCAGGAGGAGGCGCTGATCGAGGTGGTGTCCGGCGCGAACGTGATCGTGTCGACGCCCACCGGCTCCGGCAAGAGCATGATCGCGGCGGGTGCGCACTTCGCCGCCCTCGCCCGTGACGAGGTCACCTTCTACACCGCGCCCATCAAGGCGCTCGTGTCGGAGAAGTTCTTCGAGCTGTGCAAGATGTTCGGCACGGAGAACGTCGGCATGCTGACCGGAGACGCCTCCGTCAACGCCGACGCCCCCGTCATCTGCTGCACCGCCGAGGTGCTGGCGTCGATCGCGCTGCGCGACGGCAGGAACGCGGACGTCGGCCAGGTCGTCATGGACGAGTTCCACTTCTACGCCGAGGCGGACCGCGGCTGGGCCTGGCAGATCCCGATCCTGGAGCTGCCCCAGGCGCAGTTCGTCCTGATGTCGGCCACGCTCGGCGACGTCTCGATGTTCGAGAAGGACCTCACCCGGCGCACCGGCCGGCCGACGTCGGTGGTCCGCTCGGCGACCCGTCCCGTGCCCCTCTCCTACGAGTACAAGTTCACCCCGCTCACCGAGACCCTGACGGAACTCCTGGAGACCAAGCAGGCGCCGGTGTACATCGTGCACTTCACGCAGGCGCAGGCCGTGGAGCGGGCGCAGGCGCTGATGAGCATCAACATGTGCACGCGCGAGGAGAAGGACCAGATCGCCGACCTGATCGGCAACTTCCGCTTCACCACCAAGTTCGGCCGCAACCTCTCCCGCTACGTGCGGCACGGCATCGGCGTCCACCACGCCGGCATGCTGCCCAAGTACCGCCGGCTGGTGGAGAAGCTCGCCCAGGCCGGTCTGCTGAAGGTCATCTGCGGCACGGACACCCTCGGCGTCGGTGTCAACGTGCCCATTCGCACGGTCCTGTTCACGGCGCTGACCAAGTACGACGGCAACCGCGTCCGCACCCTGCGCGCCCGTGAGTTCCATCAGATCGCCGGCCGTGCGGGCCGGGCCGGCTACGACACGGCGGGCTTCGTCGTCGCCCAGGCTCCCGAGCACGTCATCGAGAACGAGAAGGCGCTCGCCAAGGCGGGCGACGATCCGAAGAAGCGCCGCAAGGTCGTCCGCAAGAAGGCGCCCGAGGGGTTCGTCGCCTGGTCGGAGAACACCTTCGAGAAGCTGATCGCCTCCGAGCCGGAGCCGCTGACGTCCCGGTTCCGGGTCACCCACACCATGCTGCTGTCGGTGATCGCCCGCCCCGGCAACGCCTTCGCTGCGATGCGGCACCTCCTGGAGGACAACCACGAGCCGCGCAAGCAGCAGCTCAAGCACATCCGGCGGGCGATCGCCATCTACCGCTCGCTGCTGGACGGCGGCATCGTCGAGAAGCTCGACGAGCCCGACGCCACCGGACGGATCGTCCGCCTCACCGTGGACCTCCAGCAGGACTTCGCGCTCAACCAGCCGCTGTCCACGTTCGCGCTCGCCGCGTTCGAACTGCTCGACCCGGAATCGCCGTCCTACGCCCTGGACATGGTGTCCGTCGTGGAGTCCACGCTGGACGATCCCCGGCAGATCCTCGTGGCCCAGCTCAACAAGGCGAAGGGCGAGGCGGTGGCCGCGATGAAGGCGGACGGCGTCGAGTACGAGGAGCGCATGGAGCGCCTCCAGGACATCAGCTACCCGAAGCCCCTGGAAGAGCTCCTCTTCCACGCGTACAACACCTACCGCAAGAGTCACCCCTGGGTCGGCGACCATCCCCTCTCCCCGAAGTCCGTCATCCGGGACATGTACGAACGGGCGCTGTCCTTCACGGAGTTGGTGTCCTTCTACGATCTCGCCCGCACCGAGGGCATCGTCCTGCGCTACCTCGCAAGTGGCTACAAGGCGCTCGACCACAACATCCCGGACGACCTGAAGTCCGAGGATCTGCAGGACCTGATCGAGTGGCTCGGCGAGACGGTCCGCCAGGTCGACTCCAGCCTCCTCGACGAGTGGGAGCAGCTCGCCAACCCGGAGGAGATGACCGCCGAGGAGGCCCAGGAGAAGGCCGACGAGGTCAAGCCGGTCACCGCCAACGCGCGCGCCTTCCGTGTCCTGGTCCGCAACGCCCTGTTCCGCCGCGTCGAACTCGCCGCCCTGGACCAGGTCGAGGAGCTCGGCGAGATGGACGGCGAGTCCGGCTGGGACGCCGACGCGTGGGGCGAGGCGATGGACAAGTACTGGGACGAGTACGACGACCTCGGCACCGGCCCCGACGCCCGCGGCCCCAAGCTGCTGCGGATCGAGGAGGAGCCGCAGAACCGGCTGTGGCGCGTCCGGCAGACCTTCGCCGACCCGAACGGCGACCACGACTGGGGCATCAGCGCCGAGATCGACCTCACCGCCTCCGACGCCGAGGGCCGCGCGGTCGTCCGGGTCACCGACGTCGGCCAGCTGTGAGCCATGGTCCTGCCGTGAGCCGCAGGCCAGTTGTGAGCCCCAGGCCAGTTGTGAGCCAAGGAGAATCCCACCCATGACGAACCCGGCCGAGAGGCTCGTCGACCTGCTCGACCTGGAGCAGATCGAGGTCAACATCTTCCGCGGCCGAAGCCCGCACGAGTCCCTCCAGCGGGTCTTCGGCGGCCAGGTGGCGGGCCAGGCGCTGGTCGCCGCCGCCCGCACCACGGACGGCGAGCGCCCGGTGCACTCGCTGCACGCGTACTTCCTGCGCCCGGGCCGGCCCGGCGTACCGATCGTGTACCAGGTCGAGCGGGTGCGGGACGGGCGGTCCTTCACGACGCGCCGGGTCACCGCCGTGCAGCAGGGCCGCACGATCTTCAATCTCACCGCCTCCTTTCACAAGCCCGAGGAAGGTCCCTTCGAGCACCAGCTCCCTCCCGCCCGCAAGGTCCCGGACCCGGAGTCCCTGCCGAGGGTGAGCGACGAGATCCGGGAGCATCTGGGCGAGCTGCCGGAGCAGTTGGAGCGGATGGCGCGCCGCCAGCCCTTCGACATCCGCTACGTGGACCGGCTGCGCTGGACCGCCGAGGAGGTCAAGGACGCCGAGCCGCGCAGCGCGGTGTGGATGCGCGCGGTCGGGCCGCTCGGGGACGACCCGGTCGTGCACACCTGCGCGCTGACCTACGCGAGCGACATGACGCTCCTGGACGCCGTCCGCCTCCCGGTCCAGCCCCTGTGGGGCCCGCGGAGCTTCGACATCGCGTCGTTGGACCACGCCATGTGGTTCCACCGGCCGTTCCGCACGGACGAGTGGTTCCTGTACGACCAGGAGTCGCCCATCGCGACGGGTGGCCGCGGGCTCGCCCGTGGCCGGATCTACGACCTGGAGGGACGGCTGCTGGTGTCCGTCGTCCAGGAGGGGCTGTTCCGCCCGCTGTAGGTCAGGCACTTCTGCGGCGGAGCCAGCCCAGCAGTCCGCGGGACGGTTCCCGCGGTGCCGGCTCCGCCGCCGGCAGCACGGAGGGCGCCGGCCGGTCCGCCGGCCGCGGCGCCGGCCGGAACCGCCGCGCGTCCTCGAGGGCGCGCGCCAGTTCGGTCCTCAGCCAGGCGGTCTCGGCAGGGTCGTCCGCCGTCATGATCTTCTCGATGAGCTGCCCGGCGGGGGTGCCCGGTGCCCCGTGCGCGGGTGGTGCCGGCCGGAAGCGGCTCAGTCGGGACCGCTCGTAGGGGTCCGGGACGAGCTCCGCGATCCGGACGGGGTCGAGGAACGCGGCAAGGACTCCGGCACTCTCCCAGGGGTCCTGGGCCAGTCGCAGGAGGAACCCGCGGTGGCGTCCGCGCCAGTTGCGGGCGCGCAGGTCCACGCCCTCGTCCAGCAGGTCGCGCAGGCTCTCGGGCATCCGCCGTGCGGTCAGCAGCGGGCTGTTCTCCTCCACGGTCGCGAACTCCTGTAGTTCATCCGCCAGATACAGCCAGACGACGGCCCGGTACCGGTTCAGGTAGAAGCGCACCGGCGAGAACAGGCCGAGGCGCGCGAGGCGTGTGAACCTGCCGACGGGAATGTCCATGACCTTCGCGCCCTCGGTGGTGCCCACGAGCCGTACCCGTTCGCGCAGGGAGTCGGGAAAGCCGTCCGTGGCCCGCAGCCGGTCGACCTCCGACCGCGTGACGCGTCGGCCCCCTCCCCCTTCGTCGGGGACCGTCCGGATCCGGCCGAGGTGGACCGCGAGGTCGAACTCGCTGCGCTTGAGGCCCAGTTCCCGCGCGGCGCGGCTGGAGGTGTAGGCGGTCCGCTGGATTTGGGTGATGGTGGTGCTCGCCATGCTCGCTCCCCCGTGGAGTCGTCGCTCACGCTGAGTGCGCTCGCTGTGACAGAAACCGCAGCCGGTGGGACGAGGAGCGCAGGGAGCCTGTGGATAACTCCGAGGCACTGGAGAAGGTGCAGGTCAGAGCTCTGTCGCAGGGCTCCGCTCGGGGTGGCGGGCGTCCACGTCGAGGTGCTCGCCGACCCGGTTGACGAGCAGCGTCATCTCGTAGGCGATCCGGCCGATGTCGGCCTCGGAGCCGCTCAGCACGCACAGACAGCTACCGGTGCCCGCCGCGGTGACGAACAGCACCGCGTCGTCGAACTCGATCATCGTCTGCCGTACCTGGCCCGCGCCGAAGTGGCGTCCCGAGCCCTTGGCCAGGCTGTGCAGTCCCGACGAGACGGCGGCGAGATGGTCCGCGTCCTCGCGGCGCAGCCCGGTACTGGCGCCGGTCACCAGCCCGTCGTTGGACAGCACGAGTGCGTGCCGCACGTGCTCGACGCGCTCGGTCAGATCGTCCAGCAGCCAGCCGAGCCCCTGCTTCTGCGGCATGTGTCCCGTCTCCCCGTGTGACGTCCCCTCCTGCCCGGAGGATCCCCCAGCAAGCCTTCCCCACGACCGTCAACGGGGCAAGGAGAATGGGGACATGGCACAGAAGATGACCGATGAGGAATGGCGGGAGTTCGTCTCGCACGGCACCCGCACCGGCAAGCTGTCGACCGTCCGGGCCGACGGAAGTCCGCATGTGGCGCCGATCTGGTTCGTGCTCGACGGTGATGACCTGGTGTTCAACACCGGGAAGGAGACCGTGAAGGGGCGCAACCTGGCGCGGGACGGCCGTGTCGCCCTGTGTGTGGACGACGACCGGCCGCCCTTCGACTACGTGGTGCTGCGTGGCCGGGCCCTGCTGTCCGAGGACCTCGACGAGGTCCGGCACTGGGCCGGCCGGATCGGGGCGCGGTACATGGGCGAGGAACGGGCCGAGGAGTTCGGCGCCCGCAACGGCGTCCCGGGCGAACTCCTCGTCCGCGTGCGGATCGACAAGGTGCTGGCGGAGAAGGCCGTCGCGGAGTGACGTGCCGGTGGGCCGGCCCCTCGCCCGGTCAGCCCACCGAGTCGAGCAGCCGGGCGGTGTGCATCCGCCCGGCGTACTCGACCAGCCTGATCAGCACCTCCTTGCCCGAGTCGCGGTCCCGTGCGTCGCACAGCACCACGGGGGTGCCCTGGTCGAGGTCGAGGGCGCGCGAGACGTCGTGGGCGCCGTAGGTCCGGGCGCCTGCGAAGCAGTTGACGGCCACCACGAACGGGATGTGCCGGTGCTCGAAGTAGTCCACGGCCGGGAAGCAGTCCTCCAGGCGCCGGGTGTCCGCGAGGACCACGGCACCCAGGGCCCCCTGTGACAACTCGTCCCACAGGAACCAGAAGCGGTCCTGGCCCGGGGTGCCGAAGAGATAGAGGGACAGGCCCGAGCGGATGGTGATCCGCCCGAAGTCCATGGCGACGGTGGTGGTGACCTTCTGGTCCACACCGTCGGTGTCGTCCACCGACTGGCCCGCCTCGCTGAGCAGTTCCTCCGTGCGCAGCGGCCTGATCTCGCTGACCGCGCCGACCAGGGTGGTCTTGCCCACGCCGAACCCGCCGGCGACCAGTATCTTCAGCGCGAGGGCGGTCGTCTCGCCGCCCTGGGCGTCGGAGTTCTCGGAGACCATCGATCACTTCTCTCGGGAGGGCCGGCGAAGGGCGGCGACGTCGGTACGGGGTCGCGAAGGCAGCATCATGACAACTGGAGTCCCCCTTCGGGGGTTTGGACCGCTTATTGCCCGGTTCTGAACGTTCATCTACAGCGCCCGCAGCCCTTCGATCACCTCGCGCAGAATCCGTTCGTCGGGCAACTGCGCGGGAGGCACCGGGCGGCTGACGGTGACACAGCCGAGTTCCAGGAGGTCCCCCAGCAGCACCCTGACCACGCCCACGGGCAGATCGGCGCCCGCGGACAGCTCCGCCACCGACTGCGTCTCGGTGCGGCAGAGGTCGATGAGGGCCCGGTGCTCCGGCCCGAGCGCCGTGTCGTCGCCGGCTCCGGGCGCGCCGACGTCGAGGGTGACGAGGGCGATCAGGTCGAAACGCACCCCGGTGGGGCCCGGTCTGGTGCGGCCGCCCGTCATCGCGTAGGGGCGGACGAGGGGGCCGGCCTCGCCGTCGTACCACTGGCTTCCCTCTCCGTACGGGACGCCCGCCATGTCCTCGGTCATCTCAGCCGACCGCCCTTCCCGCTCATCCGGCGGCGGGTGGCCGCGCGCCCACGCGCGGCGGCGTGTAGAGGTGCTCGCCGACCCGCTTGACCAGCCGTGCCATCTCGTAGGCGACCAGGCCTATGTCCGCGGTCACCGCGGTGAGGACGGCGAGACAGGAACCGTCCCCGGCGGCGGCCACGAACAGGAAGCCGTCGTCCATCTCGACCATGGTCTGGCGCACTCCTCCTGCGCCGAAGTGGCGGCCCGCGCCCTTGGCCAGACTGTGGAAACCGGAGGAGACGGCGGCGAGGTGTTCCGCGTCCTCACGGCGCAGATCCGTCGAGGCGCCCACGGCGAGGCCGTCGTTGGAGAGCACCACGGCATGCCGGACCTCGCTCACGCGCAGCACCAGGTCGTCCAGCAGCCAGTCGAGTTCGCCGGACCTCCCCCATTCCCGGCCGCGCTCGCGCGGGGGGACCCCCATGTCGGCCCTCGTGCTCGGGTCCTGGATCATCCTCGGTCTCCTTCGCTGCTGTCTCTGCCCGCTGGGGAATCTGGGGTGGCACCGCGGCCGGGCTGCCTGCCGCCGCCGCGCGCCCAGCCGTCCCGGTAGGCCGCCATCCGGTCCCGGACGGCCTCGGGTGTACGCCCGTCGTCGTCCCGGGCGACGGCCGCCGGGGGCGGCTCCTCGGAGCGCTGCGTGCGCAACTGGGGAGCGAGGCTCGCCTGCCGGACCCGGCGGGGGAGGTCGTCGGCCTCCTCCGGTTCCTCGGGCGGTCGGTGCAGCCGCAGGGCGGTGACTCCGGGGGGCGGGGTCCCGGACCGTTCCCGGTCGGCCGCGGCGGTCAGGGGGGCCACGAGAGCGGGCCGCTCGGACGGGGCGGGCACGGACTCCTGCTCCCGTTCGGTGGCGGCCACGCGCGCGTACTCGCGTTCCGTGAGCCGTTCGTGGTCCGCGGCCCGGTCGGGGGAACGTTCCGCCGCCTTGATGTGCAGCAGCGCCGTGGGCAGCAGGACGACCGCGGTGGTGCCGCCGTAGGGCGAGGTGCGCAGGTGCACCTTGATGCCGTGCCGGGCGGCGAGCCTGCTGACCACGAACAGGCCGAGCCGGTCGCTGTCGAACAGGTCGAGTGCCTCGGACTGCTCGATACGGCGGTTGGCCTCCGCGAGGGTCTCCTTGCCCATGCCCAGACCGCGGTCCTCGACCTCGACGGCGTAGCCGTTGCCGACGGGTTCGCCGGTGACACGCACGCGCGTGTGGGGTGGTGAGAACTGGGCTGCGTTCTCGATGATCTCGGCCAGCAGGTGGGTGAGGTCGGCCACCGCCGCGCCGATCACGGACGCGTCGGGCAGTTGGCGCACCTCCACGCGGGCGTAGTCCTCGACCTCGGAAACGGCCGCGCGGACCACGTTGGTCAGCGGGACCGGCATCCGCCAGGCGCGGCCGGGTGCCGCTCCGGAGAGGATGATCAGACTCTCCGCGTGGCGGCGCATACGGGTGGTGAGGTGGTCGAGCCGGAAGAGGTCGCTCAGTTCGTTCGGGTCGTCGGAGCGGCGTTCCATGCTGTCAAGCAGGCTGAGCTGACGGTGGACGAGGATCTGGCTGCGGCGGGCCAGGTTGACGAAGACCCCGGAGATGCCGCTGGCGAGTTCGGCGCGCTCCACCGCGGCCCGTAGTGCGGCCCGGTGCACGGTGGCCAGGGCCTCGGCGACCTGACCGGTCTCGTCCTCCGCCGGCGGCCCTGGCGGGGCCTCGGACCGGATGTCGATCTCGTCGCCCGCGCGCAGCCGGTCCATGGCCTCGGGGAGTTTGCGGCGGGCGATCTCCAGGGCGCTGTTGCGCAGGCTCACGAGCTCGACGACGAGGCCGCGTCCGATGCGCACGGAGATGACGAGCGACGCGGCGACGGCAATCAGGCCGAGCAGGACGGCGGCTCCGGCCGGGGTGAGCAGTCCCCGGGTGAACGGGTCGGCGCGGTGGGCGACGCCGCTTCCCGCGGTCCGTTCGACGGCCCGCATGCCGTCCTGCACACGCGTGTGTGCTGTCTGCCAGGTGTGCTCCGGCGTCGACCGGACGGCGCGGGCCCCGGGGGCGGCGGCCAGTGCCCGGTCCTCGGCGGCGGTCAACGTGGCGTAGGCGGCGCCGCCTGCGACCTTCCGCCAGACGTCCCGGTCGGAGCCGCGCAGGTCGGCCACGGCGCTCTGCGTGAGGGCCCGGCGGGTGTCGACGGCCCCGGTGAACAGCCGCAGCCGCTCTCCGGCGAGGACACCTGCCGGCCGCGCGCTCGCCAGTACGGCGTCCTCCTGGGCCAGCGACTCGCCCGCGCGGGAGAACTCGAGCAGCACGCGCGCGTCGGAGCCGAGTTCGGCGTCCTGGATGCCGGTGAGGGCTCCGCCCACCGCGAAGGCGCCCGCGATGGCGCTGGTGTAGCGGCCGTACGTCTCGTCCCATCCGGCGCTGCGGTCGAGCACGGCGGCGCGCACGGAGCGCAGTTGTTCCGCGCCGGTCACGAAGTCCTCGAGCCGCCGGGCGACTCCGGCGGGCAGTTCCTCGCTGTCGGCGACCGTGTTGACGTCGCCGAGCCGCAGCCGTGCCACGGCCTCGTCGGTGCGCCCGGCGAGCCTGCGGAGGCCGTCGCTGCGCGCGGCGGACGGGTCGGTCGCGTAACGGACGGCGGCGGCACGTTCCGCCTGGAGCGCGGTCACGGCGGCGGCGACGGGTGAGCGGACGGTGTCGTCCACGCGCTGCAACTGCCGCAGCCGGGACACGTCCTGGGCGGTGCTGACGGTGGCGTACGCCCACAGTGCGAGCAGGGAGACGACGGGCACCATGAGCAGGCAGACGATCTTGGCGCGGACCGTGCGGGGGCGTATCCCCCAGTGTCCCGCGCGCGCGGGTATGTCCTCGGCCGGGGGCCCCGCGGGGTCGTCCGGGCTTTCGTCGGCGGGTGGTCCGGCATGGGCGCGACGCCCGCGTGCGGGTGTCTGCTGCGGCGTCTCGGCGCCGGCTGTGGGGGTCCTACGCGGTGTACGCATGGCCTCCTCGCTCGGGAGTGGTTCGGGGGCGTGTCGCCGGGCCGGCCGGGCCCGGATCCGCCGCTAGGAGGGGACGCCCTCGACCGCGCGCTGCGCAGAGGCGGATGCCTCGCGCTCTCCTGAGGTGGGCGACAGCGCGACGAAGGCCGAGGTGAGGAACAGGTAGGAGCCGAGGCCGACGGCGAGCGGGAAGATGAACTGCATCGCCGTGGCCCCGGGCAGCGCGGCCCCGGAGGGCGAGACCCGCACGCTCACCGCGAACATCCCGGTGTAGTGCATGCTGCTGACCGCGGCGCCCATGATGAGCGAGGCGATGGTGACGGCCACGGGCGACTGGATGTTGAGCGCCGCCCACAGGGCCGCCGTCGCCGCGACGACGGCGATGAGGACGGAGAGTCCGACGAGCACCGGGTCGTAGCGGACACCACCGTGCAGCCGTACGGCGGCCATGCCCAGGTAGTGCATGCTCGCCACGCCCAGGCCGGTGGTGAGTCCGCCCAGGAGGAGCGCGCGGACCCGGTCGCGGCCGTAGCCGACCGCGAAGACGCCCGCGGAGACGACGACCATGGCGACCAGGAGGCTCGCGATGGTCAGCGGGACGTCGTAGCGGATGTCGGTACCGCTGACGCTGAAGCCGAGCATGGCCACGAAGTGCATGGTCCAGATGCCGGTTCCGATGGCCGAGGCCGCGGTGATCAGCCAGTTGCGGCGCGACCGTCCGGTGGCCGCGAGGGCGCGCACGGTGCAGCGCAGGCCGAGCGCGGCGCCGATGCAGGCCATGACGTACGAGAGCGCGGGCGTCAGCCAGCCCAGGGCTGCGTGGTCCAGGTGTCCCATGGCCAGGGGACGCTAGTCGGCGCAGGGGCGCACAAAGAGGGCGCATTTCGAAAGGTGTTGCAATATGGCACAGAGATGCGTCGGAACGATCGCATCACGCCCGAACGTGTGCGCCCGGTCGTCATCCGTGTCGGTGAGGGATCATGCGGAGCATGAGCGACGACCACACACACGTCCAGGAATTCTTCTCGGCCCGTGCCGCCGACTGGGACAGCCGGTTCCCGGACGACGGCCCCGCCTACGCCGCCGCGGTCGCGGAGCTCGGGCTGCGTGCGGGCGACCGCGTGCTCGACGCCGGCTGCGGCACCGGACGTGCCCTGCCGCCCCTGCGGGCGGCCGTGGGGCCCTCCGGAGTGGTCGTGGGCGCGGATCTGACCCCGGCCATGCTCCAGGCGGCCGTACGGGCCGGCAGGGACCGCGAGGGACGGCTGCTGCTCGCCGACGTGGCGGCGCTGCCGCTCCGCTCCCGGTCGCTCGACGCCGTCTTCGGAGCGGGCCTGATCTCCCATCTGCCCAGTCCGTCCGAGAACCTGCGCGAGTTGGCCCGGGTGGTGCGGCCCGGCGGCGTCCTGGCCCTGTTCCATCCGATCGGCAGGGCCGCGCTCGCCGCGCGCCAGGGACGCCAGGTCACGCCGGAGGACCTGCGCGCCGAGCCCAACCTCCGTCCTCTGCTGTCCGGTTCGGGGTGGCGCATGCGGTCGTACGTCGACGAGGACGACCGCTTCCTGGCCCTGGCCGTCCGCGCGGACTGAACGCGGTCACTCCTTCCCGGCGACCGCCGCGGCGAAGGCGTCGGGGTGGTCGAACATGACGTTGTGTCCGGCGCCCGGGACGGTCACCACGCGCACTCCCGCCGCCTCCAGCGCCTCTCGCCCCTCCACCTCGCCGCTGAGCTCACCCTGGAGGTACACGCGCTCGATCGGCAGGCCTTCGAGGATCGCGCGCATCATGGGCGCCGATCCCCGCCTGAGTCCGGCCGCGCTGCGGTGCAGGGCGCGCGGGTCGGCCAGCCGCATGGTCGCCGCCCACAGGGGACCGGCCTTCGCGAGCACGCGCGCGTGGGCGCCTCCCACGAAGTCGTCCTCCTCGTAGGCGACGATCCAGGTGCTGCCCGCCGTGGCCGGGGGCGCGGCGTCGAGGTTGGCCTCCGTGAGGACCAGCCGGGAGACGAGCTCCGGCCTCCGGTGGGCGAGCACGAGCGCGACCGACCCGCCCATGCTGTGCGCGATCAGTTCGGCACCGCTCAGGTGCGCGGCGTCCAGAACGGCAGCCAGGGCGTCCGCGTGGTCCTCCAGCGTGTATCCGAAGTCCTCGGGACGGTCGCTCGTGCCGTGTCCGGGCAGATCGACGAACAGACTGCGTCGGCCGGCGAGTTCGGGCCGGGCCGCGATGTGCGCGTGATAGACGGCCGAGACCGCTCCCAGGCCGTGCACGTACACGCGTGCCGGTTCCTCACCGGGCGTCTCGGTCCAGCGGATGCGGCTTCCCCTGCCGTCGAACTCGGCCTGCCTCATGTGCCCCTCCTCGATTCGTCACCCAGGACAATACATCGGTAGCGATGTATTGCGAAGCCGCAGTAAGACGGCAGCGAGGTACAGCATGGGTGCGGCAGAATGCGTGCATGCTGGAGCTCGCCATCCTCGGATTCCTCTACGACACCCCGCTGCACGGCTATGAGCTGCGCAAACGCATCACGGCGCTGGCGGGTCACGTGCGTCCCGTCGCCGAGAGCACGCTCTATCCGGCCATCAAGCGGCTGGAGAAGGCGGGATTGCTGGCGCGGGCGACGGAGCCCGGTGCCGTGGCCGCGCCCCGCCACGTCCTGACGCTCACCGCCGAGGGCCGCCAGGAGCTGCGCCGCCGGCTCGCCGAACCGGCCGCGCGTGACATCACCGACGAGAACCGGTGGTTCACGGTTCTCGCCTTCCTGCGGCACCTGGACGACGCCGGCGCGCAGGCGGCCGTACTGCGGCGCCGGCTCGCCTTCCTGGAGGAGCCCGCCAGCTTCTTCTACGAGGGCGACCGTCCGCTGAGCGCCGAGGAGTTGGACGATCCGTTCCGGCGCGGAGTGCTGACCATCGCGCGTGCCACGTCCCGGGCCGAGCTCGGCTGGCTGCGCGAGACGATCACGTCGCTCTCCGGGTGATCAGGACGCCGGGGAACCGGGCTTCTCCGGTGTCGCCGGCGGCTCGGTCGGCGTCGGCGCGGGCGGGCCGAAGAGGACGGCCCTCGCCACGGGCGGGGCGAACAGGGCGGTGACGGGCTCGGAGAGCGTCAGGACGGCCCGGAAGGCCCGCCCCACGACGGGGTCGCCCGGGGCGCGCTCCTGGACGCGGCTCAGATACCACCCGGCGAACCGGTCCGCGGACCCGCCGTCGGTCGCCGTACCCACCGCGCCCGGCATCTTGCGGTCCGCCCCGGCGGAGATGTCCCACGCGAGCCGGGACGCCGCGAGGAGCGCCCGCTGCACCCGCCGTGTCGTGGGCGTGCGGCGCCGGTCGGCCAGCGCTTCCCGCAGGGCGACCGCGCTCATCGCGGCGACGGCCATGCCCTGCCCGTAGATCGGGTTGAAGGTGCACAGGGCGTCGCCGGTGGCGAGGAAGCCTGCCGGACGGCCGAGCAGGTCGTAACGTCGGCGGACGTTCGCGGTCCGCCGGTAGCCGAACGCCGGGGACAGCGGTTCGGCCTCGCCCAGCCACCGGTGCAGAAGCGGGTGCGGCAGCCTCTTGGCATACGTCACGAACTGGTCGTCCCCGGTGGGGGGTTCGTCGCCGCGCAGACCCGAGACGATCACCAGGTGGGTGCCGTCCTCCAGGGGCAGCGCACCTCCGGCATGCACCTGCTCGGGGTCCGGATAGGCGTAGTAGCCGCGGGTCTCGCCGTCGAGGGCGCCGTTCGTGCCGCGGTAGACGCGGGAGGCGTAGGCGAGGCCGGTGTCGATGGTCTCCTCGTGCGGCGGCTCGGCGCCGATCGCGGTGAGCCACTGCGGGGCCTTCGTACCGCTGCCGGAGGCGTCGACGACCAGATCGGCCTCCAGGGGGCGGGGCTCCGCGCGGGCCTCTCCGGAACGGTCCCGCACCAGCACGCCACGCACGCGTGTGGCGTCGCCGAGCAGTCCGACGGCGTCGGTCGCCTCCAGCACGCTGATCACCGGGTCGGCGAGGACGCGCCGCCGCACCAGTTCCTCGAGCTGCGCGCGGGAGCCGGTGTAGATGTGCGTCGTCGCGGACACCCGCCGGAACCAGCGGCCGCTCTGCCACAGCACCATGTCCTCCGGCATGCCCACGCGAGGGGCGCCCGCCTCCCGCAGCTCCGTCAGGAACCCCGGCAGCAGCGACTCCAGAGCCGTCTGGCCGCCCTTGAGCAGGACGTGCGGGTGACGCCCCTGCGGTACGCCGGGCCGTGGCTGCGGGCCCTCCGGGTAGCGGTCGCGCTCGACGACGGTCACCCGGTCGGCGTGCCCGGCCAGGACGTGGGCCGCGAGCAGCCCCGCGAGGCTTCCGCCCACGACGACGGCATGCCGTCCGCCCCGGCCGCCGCCCGCTCCCCGACGGCCCTTGTCTGCGGCAGCGTTCACCGATCCACTCCCCTGGTCGCCATCTTCGCGAGAAGACACAAGTATCCCGTCCCGCCGAACAGGTTGACCGTTTTCCGGCCCTTCTGAACGCGGCCGGACGGCGGCCTTCGCGCCGACCTCGACCGTACGGTGACGCTCCGGCCCTCTTCTGCCGCCGGCGCCGCGACCTTACGTTGAGGAGCGGAAGGCGAACGTGCGACAGGATCACATCACGCTGCGGGAAGGTGGTCGGCATGTGGGACAGGATCCGCAGGTCCGGTACCAGGATCGTCGATTCGTTGCGCACCGAGCCGCCCACCGGCGGCCGGGAGACCCGCACGCACAACCTGTTCGAGGCCGCCGCCGCGTACGTCTCGGCCTGCGCGGAGGACGACCAGGACCGGATCGACGAGGCCTCGGCGTGGGTCTCGCCGGAGGCGCTGTCGTTCGGGGTGAACGAACTCGCGTGCCGGGCCGTGATCGCCCTCGCGCGGGAGCGCGACGAGTCCCCGCGTACGGTGGCACGGGCGCTCCTCGGACTGCCGGCGGCCTGAGCGGCCGGCAAGGGATGGTCGATTCGCCCCGTCCAGCCGGAAAACTGCAGCTCCGGGTGTTCTTGGAGGTCGTGACAAGCGCCTTCCTCGCACACTAGGGTGCGCGCCGTTGGACGAACCGATGGGGAGGCTGGGATGGCCGGGACGGACGAGGACGCCGTCGCCGCCGCGGACGACGCGCTCTATGTGCTGACGGCGGTGCTGCTGACGCCGGCGAAGTTCCCGAGCGTGCTGGGCGACGACTATCCGGAGGCCTGCGCGGCGCTCGGTCTGGCCCCGCTGGCGGACGGGTACGGCCTGGTGCTCGGCCAGGACGGGAGCGGCGCCCGGTGGACCGTCGTCATCGACGACGTCTCGCTGGTCGCCGTCGCCATCGCGTCCTGGGACTGCGGCATGGAGTACGACCTGTCGCCGGACGAGCGCACGGTCGTGGCCGCCCTGCCCGGCTGGCCGCTCGCGGTCGCCGTCGCCGCGCCCGGTGTGCCGGCTCCGCACGACCCCGATCCCGGGATCGCCGACGGGCCGCTGCTGGCGCCGCCGGACACCTCCACGTGGGGATCCGCCCAGCGGCGCCTGGGTGCCGACGAGATCGCGCTCCAGTGGGCGATGTGGCGGGAACAGATCGACGACACGGCCTTCTCCAGCCCCGACGGCGGGTCCGCGGCGGGTGCCGAGCCGGTGAACGGCGGGGCCGCGAAGGACCCGACCGCGGATGGCGCGACCGCGGACGGCGCGACGGACAGCGCGGCCTCGGGCGGCGACGCTCCGGACCGCGGTGCCTCCGCCCTGGGTGCCTCGGTCGGCGATGTCGCGCAGGCTGGGCGCACGGGCGGTGATGCCGGGGAAGACGGTGCGGCGGCGGACGGGAGTCCGGGTGACGCGGCTTCGGGCGGTCGTACCGCAAGCGGCGGCGGCGTCGCGGGATCCACGGCTTCCGGCACAACCGGGAAGTCCGCGACCGGGAGGTCTGCCTTCAAGGGGCATAGCGGTGTGCGGCGTGTCCTCGCGGAGGCCCGCGCCTACGTGGACTCGCCGCCGCCCCTCGGGCGGGTCCGGTCGTCCTTCGCGTCGGGCGATGCGCGGACGCTGCGCGCCGACGGTCCCGGCTGGTCACTGGTGGCCAGGACCGACGACATCGCGTTCGTGCTGCTCGACGACGAGCCCGGGGAGGTTCTGCCGGTGGGCCGGGGCCCGGAGCTGCCCGGGCTGCTGGAAGCGCTCGACAAGATGGCCGTGCGTCCCAGCTGAGCCGTCGTGCCGCACCGTCCGGGGCCGCCGTCTCCCGGCCGGTGCGGGTGCGTCAGCGGCCGAGTTCCTTGCGGGTGACGCGGCGCAGCCGGCGCCGCTGTGAGGGGTCCAGGGTGAGGTACGCGGCGGCCGGGACTCCCACGACGATCAGGAGTGCGGCCCACCAGGGCAGCCAGATCAGCAGGAGCAGTCCGACCGCCACTCCCCCCGCGGCGATCTTCGCGTTCTTCGACATGTGCGTCGCCTCCTTCGCGGCGGTTGCCGCTCTCTGTCCGAGAGACGGGTCCGCTCTCTGTCCAGAGAAACGGGTCCGTGCTTCCCGCAGTTCCGTACCGCGACCCTGAGACATCCCTGAGACCTCGCCCCCGAGACGCCCCGGATGCGCGGCCCGCTAGTGGTTCGCCCGCAACGGCTCGCCGACCTCGTGCATGTGGCTCAGTGCCTGTCGGTAGGACTCGACGAGCCCCGTCTCCGTGTAGGGGATACCCAGTTCCCGGCAGCGGGCGCGCACCAGCGGCTGGGCGAGGCGCAGATGGGGCCGGGGCATGCTGGGGAACAGGTGGTGTTCGATCTGGTAGTTGAGGCCGCCGAGGAACCAGTCGGTGAGGGGGCCGCCCCGGATGTTGCGGGAGGTGAGCACCTGGCGGCGCAGGTGGCCCCAGGACTCGCCGTCCGGGTCCGGCATCTCCATGCCCTTGTGGTTCGGGGCGAAGGCCATCCCGAGGTGCAGGCCGAACAGCGCCTGGTGGAGCGCGGCGAAGGCGAGCGCCTTCCCGGGGGACAGGGTGGTCAGCAGCAGGGTGGCGTAGGCGGCGATGTGGGTCACCAGGAGAGCGCCCTCGACGGCACGCTCCGCCGGTGCCTGTCGGCGCAGGTCCCGGAAGCCCTGGATCTTCAGGGCGATCCCTTCGAGGAGGGTGAGCGGGAAGAACAGCCAGGCCTGGTGGCGGGTGAGCCAGCGCCTGAAGCCGGTGCGCCCCGCGGCCTGTTCGCCGGTGAAGACGAGGACGTCGGCGGCGACGTCGGGGTCCTTGTCGATGTGGTTGGGGTTGGCGTGGTGGCGGTTGTGCTTGTGGTTCCACCACGAGTAGCTCATCCCGAGCAGCAGGTTGCCGTGGAGGAGGCCGATGAGGCGGCCGGTCGCCTTGTCGCCGGTGATCTGCGCGTGTCCTGCGTCGTGCCCTATGAAGGCGGTGCGGGCGCAGAACACGGAGAGGAGCGGGGCCAGCAGCAGGGTCCGCCAGGAGTCGCCGGACAGGGCGACGGCCGTGACGAGTCCGGCGAGGGCGAGCGCGTTGACGGCGACGGCCCGGGCGTACCAGCCGTGGCGGCGCTCCAGGAGTCCCTGCCCCTTCACCGCGCGCAGCAGGGGTGCGAACTCGCTTCCGCCGGGCGGGGATCCGGAGGTACCGCGCGGGTGGGGTGCGACGGTTGCGGCACTCAGGGGCATGTCCGGACTCCGGCTCTCTCAGGAAAACGTGCTGACCTGAGGAAACGTACGGACCGGTGACCTGCCGCGACCATGCGGTGACCCCCCGGGTACGTGCGGGGGTCAGCACCGGGCGCGCAGGGGGGCTGACAACACCCTCCGCGCGGATGTGACGTGGAACACGGCCCCAAGGGTCGAGCGGTGAGGTACCCTCGACCACTCCGACCAAGTAGTCAAGTTTGAGGAGTCCCGCGATCCCTGTTCAGAGGTACCCCGCGGCATCACCGTCCGACATCTCCGAACTGGCTTCTTGTAGCGCCGTGTTCGTGCCCGGCGACCCGGCCCGGACCGGCAGGGTGGCCTTCTGGCGGCCCGACGGCGCTCCTCCCCCCGCCGTCGCGGCGGGGACCGTCGAGGACCTGGCGCTCGTACGGCCCGACGACGGCGGTGTCGGGCTGGTGAGCCTGCCCGCGCTGCTGCTCCCGGTCCGTGCCGCCCTGCCGGTCCTCACGCGTGCGCGTACCTCCCCGCACGGGCACCGGGCGACGGTGTTCTGGGGTGCCGCGAGCTTGCTGGCCCTGCAATGCGTGGCGCGGGGGCTGCTGCTGCCCGGCCTGTCCCCCACCGACCACGACGCCTGGCGCGTGGGTCCCCTGGGCGCCGCGGACGTCGAGCTGGTCCGCAGACTCGCCGCGGCGATGCCGCCCGAGGCGCACGCCGTCCCGTTGAGCACCACCGAGTCACAGAGCACCGCCGTCCCGTCGAACACCGCCGAACCACTGAGCACCGCCCTACCGTCGAGCAGCGCCGAGCCGCTGCGGCTGCCGGATCCCGAACAGTTGCTGCGCGCCTTCCTGGACGCGGTCGCCGACGCCCTGCCCCGTTCCCCCGCGGCGCCCCTATTGACGGGCGGGCCCGCCTACGCGGCCCGGGAACCGCAGCACATGCCCGAGCAGCGGGCGTGGGCGGCCGATGTCGCCGCGGGCCACGACGCGGGCGTCCGCGTCTCCTTGCGGATCGAGGCGCACGGGCTGGACGGAGGTGGGGAGCCGGCTTTCCGGGCCGTTCTCCAGATGCACAGCGTGAGCGATCCGACGCTGGTGGCGGACACCGCCGACGTATGGGGCGGTGCCACCGCCTTCGGCCCCCACGCGCGGATGGACGGACTGCTGGCGCTCCGACGGGCGGCACGCGCGTGGCCCCCGCTCGCCCCGCTGCTCTCGGCGGCCGTGCCGGACGCGGTCGAACTCGCCGACGAGGAGATCACCGATCTGCTCTCGGCGGGCGCACGGGCGCTGTCCGAGCCGGGCGTCGAGGTGCACTGGCCGAAAGGCATGGCCAGAAGGCTCACGACGAGCGCGACGGTCGGTCCCCCGGACGGCCACGACCGGGTCCTGTCGGACACTCCGTCGTTCCTGTCCGCCGACGCCCTGCTCGCGTTCGACTGGTCGTTCGCGCTGGGCGACCAGCAACTGACGCGCGAGGAACTGGACAGGCTGGCGGAGGCAGACCGGCCGGTGGTGAGACTGCGGGACCAGTGGGTGCTGGTCGACCCGCAGGAGGTGCGCCGGGCCCGCGCGCGGCAGGACCGCAAGGTGACGCCCGTGGACGCCCTGAGAGCCGCTCTGACGGGCTCCGCCGAGGTCGACGGCAGCCGGGTCGACGTGCGGCCCACCGGGTGGCTGACGGCTTTGCGGGACCGGCTCGCGGACCCGGAGGGCCAGGAGCCGGTCCCGCAACCCGCCGCGCTCGCCGCGACCTTGCGGGACTACCAGCGGCGCGGCCTGAACTGGCTGGCCCGTATGACGTCGTCGGGCCTCGGCTGCTGTCTGGCCGACGACATGGGACTCGGCAAGACGATCACCTTGATCGCGCTGCACCTGCACCGGCAGACCGAACCGGAGACCGCCGGCCCCACCCTCGTGGTGTGCCCGACGTCCCTGATGGGCAACTGGCAGCGCGAGATCGAGAAGTTCGCACCGGGTACGCCGGTGCGCCGCTTCCACGGTCCGCGACGCGAGCTCGACGGCCTGGCCGACGGGGAGTTCGTGCTCACCACCTACGGCACCATGCGGCTGGACGCGTCCCGGCTCGCCGGGGCCGGGTGGGGAATGGTCGTGGCGGACGAGGCGCAGCACGTGAAGAACCCGTACTCGGCGACCGCGCGGGAGCTGCGCTCGATCGGGGCACGCGCACGCGTGGCGCTCACCGGAACCCCGGTGGAGAACAACCTGTCGGAGCTGTGGGCGATCCTCGACTGGACGACTCCGGGGCTGCTGGGACGGCTCGGCGCCTTCCGCGCCCGGTACGCGCAGGCCGTCGAGAGCGGTCAGGACCCGGCCGCCGCGGAGCGTCTGAACCGGCTCGTGCGCCCCTTCCTGCTGCGGCGCCGCAAGTCGGATCCCGGCATCGCCCCGGAGCTGCCGCCGAAGACGGAGACCGACCGTGCCGTGTCGCTGACCCCGGAACAGACCGGCCTGTACGAGGCCGTGGTGCGCGAGACCCTGGAGGAGATCGCGGGGGCGGACAGCATGGCGCGGCGCGGACTGATCGTGAAGCTGCTGACCGGGCTCAAGCAGATCTGCAACCATCCCGCGCAGTTCCTGAAGGAGGAGGAGCCGGTCATCGTCGGCCGTTCCGGAAAGCTGGAACTGCTGGACGAACTCCTCGACACCATGGTCGCCGAAGGGGCGGGCGTCCTGGTGTTCACGCAGTACGTGCGCATGGCCCGGCTGATCGAGCGGCATCTCGCGGCGCGCGGTCTGCCGTCGCAGTTCCTGCACGGCGGGACACCGGTCGCCCGGCGCGAGGCGATGGTGCGGCGCTTCCAGGACGGTGAAGTGCCCGTGTTCCTGCTGTCGTTGAAGGCGGCGGGCACCGGTCTGAACCTCACCCGCGCCGAGCACGTCGTGCACTACGACCGCTGGTGGAACCCGGCCGTCGAGGCGCAGGCCACCGACCGCGCGTACCGCATCGGCCAGACGCGCCCGGTGCAGGTGCACCGGCTGATCGCCGAGGGCACGGTCGAGGACCGCATCGCCGACATGCTGCTCCGCAAGAGGGAGTTGGCCGACGCAGTGCTCGGCTCCGGCGAGGCGGCGCTGACCGAGCTGACGGACGCGGAGCTGGCCGATCTGGTGGAACTGCGAGGGGGCGCACGATGACGGGGCACGAGGGTGACACGGAGCGCACGTTCGCGGCGCTGCCGCCCGCGCACGGGCGGGGCTTCGCCCGGACGTGGTGGGGCCAGGCCTGGCTGCGGGCCCTGGAGGACACCGCGCTGGACTCGGGGCAGGTGAAGACGGGCCGTGCCCTCGCACGCGCGGGGGCGGTGGGTGCCGTGTCGGTGCGTCCCGGGCGCATCACGGCCGTCGTGCAGGACCGGGACCGCACCGGGCACCGCGCCGACGTCCTGCTGGCCGAACTGTCGGACGGCCAGTGGGACCGCCTCCTCGACATGGCCGTGGAACGAGCGGGGCACGTCGCGGCGCTGCTGGACCGCGAGATGCCGCCGCACCTGGTGGAGGACGCGGCGTCCGAGGGCATCGAACTCCTGCCGGGCCTTGGCGATCTCGAACCGGAGTGCGACTGCGGCGCCTGGGACCACTGCGGACACACGGCGGCACTCTGCTACCAGATGGCCCGCCTGCTGGACCAGGACCCCTTCGTGCTGCTGCTGATGCGCGGCCGGGGCGAGCAGGCCCTCCTGGACGACCTCCAGGCCCGCAGCAGTGCCGTGCCGGCAATGGAGGCTCCCGAGCCGGAAGGAGTGGCTGCGGCCGAAGCGTACGCGGCCGGTGACATCCTGCCGCCCCTGCCCGAGCCCGCCGAACCGCCCGAGGAGCCCGGTCTGCCGCCCTCACTGGACACCGAGGCGTCACCGGGGCCGGGAGTCGACCCGGTCGCCGTCCGCCACCTGGCCGCCCGGACCGCCGTGGAGGCACATCGGCTGCTCGCGGAGGCTATCCGGCAACCGTCCGAAGGCCACGCCTGCATCACCGAGTTGCCTCTCGGTCAGGACGCCGTACGCCTCGCCGTCGCCGCGCCCGAACGGGTGCTGACGGAACGTCTCGCCGCCGGATCGGGGCGCACTCCGCAGTCGCTGGCGGACGCCACGGAAGCGTGGGGGCTCGGAGGCGCGGACGCGCTGTCCGTGCTGGAGGAGGAATGGGAGCCCTCGGGCGGTGCGCTCGCACGCGCGCGTGCCGCTCTGGACGCGGCCTGGGACGAGGACGAACGGCCGGAGTTCACGGCGGACGGCAACCGGTGGACGGTCGTCGGCACGCCGGCTCAGGTGCGCCTGGGGCGGGACGGCCGATGGTGGCCGTACCGGGAGGAGCACGGACGCTGGACGCCCGCGGGGCCGACCGCGCTGGACCCGGCGACGGCCCTGGCCTCGGCGGAACTCGCTTCGGCCGAACGCACGGGGTAGACGCCCGGGAAGATCGAGGGTGTCGCGCGCGTGGATCACGACACGCTGGCCCTGATCAACGACAACGACTCGGGATGACGGACGGAACCGGGGCGTTCGACGCCGGCGGCAAGCTGGTGGACAGCGGGGTGGAGACGACGGTGACGTACGTCAGGCTGCCGCACCAACTCTGACCCGCCCCGGTCGCCCGCTCGCCCGATCACCCGATCAGGGACGGAAGCAACGACTCCAGATCGCTCGGGAACTCGCTGGGCAGGTCGCTCGGCAACCGCGACGGGAGCTCGCTCGGCAACTCGCTGGGGAGCTGGGTGGGCAGACTGAACGACGGCTCGGGAGAACCGCTCGCACTGGTCGACGGGGTCGGGCTCTCGTCCGGCGAGCCGTCGTCGCCCGACGCCATGAACACCACGACGGCGACGGCCAGCGCCGCCGCGATCACGGCCAGGAGAGCGAACAACGGGCCACGGCGGCGTCGTGGGGCGCCGGGGCCGGGTCCGTCCGGGCCGTGGCCGACGGACGGTATCGGCTGGGTCGACGGCATACCGCCGTACCCCTGCGGGCCGCTGCGCCCGAAGTCGTCGGGAGGTGGTCCGAAGCCCCCGCCCGGGGGCGGGGTGTCACCCGGCGGTCCGGGCGGCTGGGGCGGTACCGGCGGCTTGGCCATACCGTCCACGGTCGCCTCGAACCGGTCGTCGGGCCAGGCCCGCCCGGACCTTGATACGGCCTCATGCCGTGGACCGCATGATTCCGGCACATTCCGCGCGGGGGACTCAGCCGCGCGCACCCAGCAGGTGGTCCATGGCGAGCTGGTCGAGCTGCTCGAAGGCCATGCCGCGGGCGGCGGCCGCCTCCACGTCGAACTCCTCGAAGGCGCTGCGGTCCGCGAGCAGCCCCTTGAGGCCGTCCGCGGCCGTCTGCTGCGCCAGCTCGTCCAGACGCGACGCGCGCAGCGCCTCCTGGACCTGCGGGTCGGCGCGGAAGGCGGCAGCACGCTCCTTGAGGATGAGGTAGTTGCGCATGCAGCCCGCGGCCGACGCCCACACACCGTCGAGGTCCTCGGTCCGCGGCGGCTTGAAGTCGAAGTGCCTCGGGCCGGCGTAACCGGCGCTCTCCAGCAGGTCGACGAGCCAGAAGGCGGCCCGCAGGTCGCCGGCGCCGAAGCGCAGGTCCTGGTCGTACTTGATGCCGGACTGGCCGTTGAGGTCGATGTGGAAGAGCTTGCCCGCCCACAGGGCCTGCGCGATGCCGTGCGGGAAGTTCAGCCCGGCCATCTGCTCGTGGCCGACCTCGGGGTTCACGCCGTACAGCTCGGGGCGCTCCAGGCGCTCGATGAACGCGAGCGCGTGGCCGACGGTGGGCAGGAGGATGTCGCCGCGCGGCTCGTTCGGCTTGGGCTCGATGGCGAACTTCAGGTCGTAGCCCTGCTCGGTGACGTACTCGCCGAGGAGGTCGAAGGCCTCCTTCATGCGGTCCAGGGCGACCCGTACGTCCTTGGCCCCGCCCGACTCGGCGCCCTCGCGGCCGCCCCAGGCGACGTAGGTCTCGGCGCCCAGCTCGACCGCCAGGTCGATGTTGCGGATGACCTTGCGCAGCGCGTAGCGGCGCACGTCGCGGTCGTTGGCGGTGAACCCGCCGTCCTTGAAGACCGGGTGCGTGAAGAGGTTGGTGGTCGCCATCGGCACCTTCATGCCGGTCGCGTCCAGGGCCTCACGGAAGCGCTTGATGTGGCCTTCGCGCTCGCTGTCGGAGGACCCGAAGGGGATCAGGTCGTCGTCGTGGAAGGTCACGCCGTGGGCGCCGAGCTCGGCCAGGCGCTGCACCGTCTCGACCGGGTCGAGGGCACGTCGGGTGGCGTCGCCGAACGGGTCCCTTCCCTGCCAGCCGACGGTCCACAGGCCGAAGGTGAACCTGTCCTCGGGGGTGGGCTGGTAGTTCATGACGCGGCTCCTTGCTGCTCCGGACTATTTCGTCATGGCGGTTTACAAATTAGTATGCACACACGTCTCCGGGAAGAGACAAGGTGTCTTCGGGGTGAGACATCAGCCGCATCAAGATCATGAGCCGCGCAAAAAGGGAGAGCCCGATGTCAGCAGCCGAGGGTCCGCTCGTCGTCGGCGTGGACACGTCCACCCAGTCCACCAAGGCGCTGGTGGTCGACGCCGCCACCGGCCGGGTCGTCGCGCGCGGCCAGGCGCCGCACACCGTGTCCTCCGGGGCCGGCCGGGAGAGCGACCCGCGCCAGTGGTGGGACGCGCTGTCCGAGGCCCTGCGCCAGTGCGGGGACGCCGCTCGCGAGGCAGCCGCGGTGTCGATCGGCGGCCAGCAGCACGGCCTGGTCACGCTGGACGCCCAGGGCGAGCCGGTACGCCCGGCCATGCTCTGGAACGACGTCCGGTCCGCACCGCAGGCCCTGCGTCTCATCGAGGAGCTGGGCGGACCGAAGGCCTGGGCGGAGCGGACCGGCAGCGTCCCGGGCGCCTCCTTCACGGTGACGAAGTGGGCCTGGCTCGCCGAGCACGAGCCGGAGGCCCTGCGCGCCACCAAGGCCGTCCGCCTGCCCCACGACTACCTCACCGAGCGGCTCACCGGGGAGGGCACCACCGACCGCGGCGACGCCTCCGGCACCGGCTGGTGGGCGTCCGCGACGGAGTCGTACGACAGCGAGATCCTCGCCCACGTGGGCCTCGATCCCGCCCTGCTCCCCCGCGTGGTCCGGCCCGGTGAGGTGGCCGGAACCGTGCGCGACGGCCACGACCTGCCGTTCTCCAAGGGCACCCTGGTCGCCACCGGCACCGGCGACAACGCGGCCGCCGCGCTGGGCCTCGGTCTGCGCCCCGGGACGCCGGTGATGAGCCTGGGCACCTCCGGCACGGTCTACGCCGTGTCCAGGCACCGCCCCGCCGACCCGACCGGCACCGTGGCGGGCTTCGCCGACGCCCACGGCGACTGGCTGCCGCTCGCCTGCACCCTGAACTGCACGCTCGCCGTCGACCGGGTCGCGGCCCTGCTCAACCTGGACCGAGAGGCCGTCGAACCGGTCTCCGGCGTCACCCTGCTGCCCTACCTGGACGGCGAGCGCACCCCGAACCTGCCCAACGCCTCCGGGCTGCTGCACGGCCTGCGCCACGACACCACCGGCGGCCAGCTCCTCCAGGCCGCCTACGACGGTGCCGTACAGGCGCTGCTCGGGGCGCTGGACCTGGTGCTGGACGAGGACGCGGACCGTTCGACGCCGCTCCTGCTGATCGGCGGCGGCGCCCAGGGCACCGCCTGGCAGCAGACCGTCCGACGGCTCTCGGGGCGGCCCGTCCAGGTACCCGAGGCCAAGGAACTGGTCGCCCTGGGCGCCGCCGCCCAGGCCGCGGGGCTGCTGACCGGCGAGGACCCGGGCGCGGTCGCCCGGCGCTGGAACACCGCGGCCGGACCGGTGCTGGAGGCCGTCGAGCGGGACGACGAGACGCTGGCGAGGATCTCCGGGGTACTCTCCGACGCGGCGCCGCTGCTGGAGCGGGGGACCTCTGGGGAGTGAGGGAGGCATGACCGCACCGCTGCACGACGCCCACCCGGCGGGACCGGGGCGCGACCTGCCCGACACCCAGCAGGGCATGCGCCGCCGCAACCTGGCCCGCGTGATGCACGCCGTGCGTGCCGAGGGACCGCTCTCGCGTGCCGCGGTCGCCTCACGCATCGGCCTGACCCGGGCCGCCGTGTCGACCCTCGTCGACGAACTCATACGCTCGGGGCTGCTGGAGGAGCTCGGCCCCGAGCGGCCCGGCCGGGTCGGCAGGCCGGGCTCGGCACTCGCCGTCAGCGGACGCGGGCCCGCCGGCATAGGCGCCGAGATCGGCGTCGACCACCTCGCGGTCTGCGCGGTCGATCTGCGCGGCCGGGTGCGGTCGCGGGCCGTGCGCTACGCCGCGAACCGGGACCGCTCCCCCGCACCGGTGATCGCCGAACTCACCTCGCTGGTGCGCCGGGTGGTGGCGGAGGCCGAGGGCGAGGGTCTGTGGCCCGCGGGTCTCGCGGTGGCCGTGCCCGGTCTGGTCGCGCGTGACGCCCGGACCGTCGTCCGCGCCCCGAACCTCGACTGGCACGACACGGACCTGAGCACCCTGCTGCCCGAGGACCTGCCGCTGACCGTGGGCAACGAGGCCAACTTCGGCGCGCTGGCCGAACTCTGGCTCGGCGACGGCACCCCCCACGACTTCCTGCACGTCTCGGCGGAGATCGGCATCGGCGCGGCGCTGGTCGTGGACGGGCAACTGCTGCGCGGCACCCGCGGTTTCGCGGGCGAGCTCGGCCATGTCCCGGTGCGCCCGGACGGACCCGGGTGCCCGTGCGGCGGACGCGGCTGCCTGGAGCAGTACGCCGGTGAGGAGGCCGTGCTGCGGGCGGCCGGCCTGGAGCCGGGCGAGGACCGGGTCGGACTGCTCGCCCAGCACGCGGCGGACGGCGACGAGGCCGTACGGGGCGCCCTGCGCGAGGCCGGGCAGGCGCTGGGGATCGCGCTGACCGGGGCGGTCAATCTGCTGGACCCGCAGGCCGTGGTGCTCGGCGGTGCGCTGGCCGGGCTCGCGCCCTGGCTGCTGCCCTCCCTGCGGGACGAGCTGGCCCGGCGCACGGCCGGTCCTGCCTGCCCGGTCTCGGTGTCCGACCTGGGTTCCGAGGGACCACTGCTGGGGGCCGCACACTCGGTGGTGCGGGCCGTCCTGGACGACCCGGCGGCTGTGGGCGAACGGGCCTGAGCCCCCGTCAACTCACCCGTTCGGGTGAGCGAGTTGTCCACATGCACGGCGTCGTCCACCGGAACGCCGGCATCGTCCCGCCCGGCCCGCTTCGGCCGTAGCGTGGTGCACACGAGGCACGCCGCTGCCGCGGACGGACGAACGGTCTTCGCGAGGCCCGGTCCGTCCGCGACACCAACCGCACCCACGTCACGGAGATCCGCCCGTAACGGTCGTCGGCGCGCGAGACTCACCGCGGAGCGGACGACCGGCTCCGTGCGACCCCGGAGCACCTGACCGGCTCCGTGCGACCGCGGTGACCCCGCTCGGCCGAACGCCGCTGAGACGAAAGGCACTTGACCATGGAACGCGCCAGACCGCCACTCGACCGCCGGCGGCTGCTGAAGGGGGCCGTCCTGGCCGCCGTACCGTACGCGCTGCTCCCCGAGACCCGGGCCGGGGCAGCCCCGCAGCCCGTCGACCACCCGTTCGCCGAGTGGCAGCCGGCCACGTCGGCCAACTTCACGGCCTCCGACCGCCCCTGGTCCTACCAGGTGGACCGGGTGATCATCCATGTCACCCAGACCACCTACGGCGACGCCCTGGACATCTTCCGCAACCCGGCGAAGAAGGTGTCCGCCCACTACGTCGTGCGTTCGGCCGACGGTCATGTCGCGCAGTGCGTACGGGAGGCGGACGTCGCCTGGCACGCCGGGAACTGGGACTACAACACCCACAGCGTCGGCATCGAGCACGAAGGGTGGGTGGACCGGCCCGCCTACTTCACCGACGCCCTCTACCAGGAGTCCGCGAAGCTCACGGCGGGGATCTGCGGGAGACACGGCATCCCCAGGGACCGCGCACACATCATCGGCCACTACGAGGTGCCGGGCACGGACCACACCGACCCGGGTCCGCTCTGGGACTGGGACCGCTACCTGCGCATGGTCCAGGCCGTGTGAGCCGCCCATCGTTCGGGTGACGCCTGTCGAAGAGGTTGTTTGCGCGCGTACCGGGAGTGACGATGTCCTCAGCCGCG
Organism: Streptomyces sp. NRRL B-24085; assembly: GCF_001282115.1. Taxonomy (GTDB): domain Bacteria; phylum Actinomycetota; class Actinomycetes; order Streptomycetales; family Streptomycetaceae; genus Streptomyces. The sequence goes on from NZ_LJBR01000360.1 coordinate 36,497, forward strand.
TCGCGTTCCGGGAGGCCGAGTTGACCGATCCGTGGGTGGCCCTGGAGCCGGGCGCCGACCCCGCCGAGCGGGTCCGGCTGCTGCGGCGCGCACACGAGACGTTCACCGAGGCGGGCACGGTGCAGCGGCCGGTGCGGCCGGTGGTGGCCGACTCGTGGCGGCGTTCCGCGCGGGCCGGCGTCGGGCCCGACGGGACGGCGAGCGTCGAACTCAGCGACGGTGACCTGGGTTCGTACCGGGCCGAGCATCCGCTGGCACGGGTCATGCCGCTGTTCCGTGAGCTGATGGGGACCTTCGCCTCCGACGGGGAGCACCTGCTCGCGGTGTGCGACGAGCACGGCAGGCTGCTGTGGGTGGAGGGTCACGCGCGCACCCGCCGGCAGGCGGAGTGGATGAACTTCGTGCCGGGCGCGCGGTGGGCGGAGACCGCGGTGGGGACGAACGCGCCGGGTACGGCGGTCGCGGTGGACCGGCCGGTGCAGGTGTTCGCCGCGGAGCACTTCATCCGCCGGGTGCAGCCGTGGACCTGCGCGGCGGCGCCGGTGCACGATCCGCGGACCGGGCGGGTGCTCGGGGCCGTGGACATCACCGGCGGGGACGGGCTCGCCCATCCGCACAGCCTGGGCTTCGTCCAGGCGGTCGCGCGGGCCGCCGAGTCCCAGCTCGCGCTGCTCCTGCCGCAGCAGCCGGCCACGGACCGGCCCGAGCTGAGCGCGCTGGGCCGGGACGAGGCGCTGCTGGCCGCGGGCGGCCGCAGGATCAGGCTCAGCCGCAGGCACAGCGAGATCCTGGTGCTGCTGTCCCGGCACCCGGAGGGCCTGACCGGGGACGAGCTGCTGTGCGCGCTGTACGAGGACGAGTCGGTGACGCCGGTGACGCTGCGGGCCGAACTGGCCAGGCTGCGCAGGGTCCTGGGGCCCGGGCTGCTGGCCTCACGGCCGTACCGGCTGACCGTGCCGGTGGAGTCGGACGTGGCGGTCGTGGAGCGGCGGCTGGAGAGCGGGGCGGTGACGGCGGCGGCGCGCGGGTACGGCGGCCCGCTGCTGCCGGCCTCGCAGGCCCCGGCGGTGGTACGGCTCAGGCGCCGGGTCGCCGACGGGCTGCGCACGGCGCTGGTCGCCCGCCGGGACCCCGACCTGCTGGCGGACTGGGCACACGCGCCGTGGGGCGAGGACGACGTCGAGGTGTGGCGGGCGCTCGCGGCGGTACGGCCCACGCCGAGTGTGCGGGCCCGGCTGGCCGCGCTGGAGTCGGAGCTGGCCGCGCCGACGGCAACGTGGTTGCAACGTCCGCGCTCCTAGCCTCACGCGCAGAGCCGCCCAACGGCGGGCGGCGCTGCTGAAGGAGGCTGGCCAGTATGACCCGTTACGCGGCACCCGGCACCGAGGGCGCGATCGTCTCCTACCAGGCGCGCTACGACCACTTCATCGGTGGCGAGTACGTGCCTCCCGCGCGCGGGCAGTACTTCGAGAACCCGTCCCCGGTGAACGGCCAGTCCTTCACCGAGGTCGCGCGGGGCACCGCCGAGGACGTCGAACGGGCGCTGGACGCCGCGCACGCCGCCGCGCCCGCCTGGGGCCGGACCTCGGTGACCGAACGCTCCGACATCCTCCTCAGGATCGCCGACCGCATGGAGGCGAACCTGGAGAAGCTCGCCGTGGCGGAGAGCTGGGAGAACGGCAAGCCGGTGCGCGAGACGCTGGCGGCCGACATCCCCCTCGCCATCGACCACTTCCGGTACTTCGCGGGAGCCGTCCGCGCGCAGGAGGGTTCGCTCGGCGAGCTCGACGACGACACGGTGGCGTACCACTTCCATGAGCCGCTCGGCGTGGTCGCACAGATCATCCCGTGGAACTTCCCGATCCTGATGGCGGTGTGGAAGCTGGCCCCGGCCCTCGCGGCGGGCAACGCGGTCGTCATCAAGCCGGCCGAGCAGACCCCGGCGTCCATCCACTACTGGATGAGCCTGATCGCGGACCTGCTGCCGCCGGGCGTGGTGAACATCGTCAACGGCTTCGGGGTGGAGGCGGGCAAGCCGCTCGCGTCGAGTCCGCGGGTGGCGAAGGTGGCGTTCACCGGCGAGACCACCACGGGGCGGCTGATCATGCAGTACGCCTCGGAGAACATCAAGCCGGTCACCCTCGAACTCGGCGGCAAGTCGCCGAACATCTTCTTCGACGACGTCTGGGCCCGGGACGACGACTTCCGGGACAAGGCCCTCGAAGGGTTCACGATGTTCGCCCTGAACCAGGGCGAGGTCTGCACGTGTCCGTCCCGGGCGCTGATCCAGCGCGGCAACTACGCCGAGTTCCTCCAGGCGGCCGTCGCCCGCACCGAGCTCATCAGGCCGGGCCACCCCCTCGACACCGACACGATGATCGGCGCCCAGGCGTCCAACGACCAGCTGGAGAAGATCCTCTCCTATCTGGACGTCGGCCGGCAGGAGGGCGCGAAGGTCCTCACCGGAGGTGAACGCATCGAGTACGACGGCGAGTTGAAGGGCGGCTACTACGTCCAGCCGACGATCTTCGAGGGCGACAACCGCATGCGGATCTTCCAGGAGGAGATCTTCGGCCCGGTCGTCTCGGTGACGTCCTTCGACGACTTCGACGACGCCCTGAAGATCGCCAACGACACGCTGTACGGCCTCGGGGCGGGCGTGTGGACCCGGGACATGAACACCGCGTACCGGGCGGGACGGGCGATCCAGGCGGGCCGCGTCTGGACGAACTGCTACCACGCGTACCCGGCGCACGCCGCGTTCGGCGGGTACAAGCAGTCGGGGATCGGGCGGGAGACGCACAAGATGATGCTGGAGCACTACCAGCAGACGAAGAACCTGCTCGTCTCGTACTCGCCGAAGAAGCTCGGGTTCTTCTAGGCCGGGTCCGGTCGCCCCCTACGCCGGGTTCACGTCGGCGTACAGGACATGGTGGTCCGACACCGGGTTCGGGTCGACCCGGTGCCGGACGGGGGCGTAGCCGCGCAGGAAGACGTAGTCGAACTTGCTCTGCCAGTCGGTGGTCGGTTCGCAGGAGCCGTCGCCGCCGGGTCGGCACCCGGGGTCGGCGTCCGTGGCGAGTTTCCACAGGGGGGTGAGTTCGTAGGCGTCCGGCACGGCGTTGAAGTCGCCGATGACGATGGTGCGGTCGTGCCGGGCGACCTCCTTGGCGAGCACCCCGGCCTGTTCCGCCCGGACCGGCTCCTGGCGCCGTTCGGCGAGGTGGGTGTTGAAGACGCGGACCGGCCGGCCGCCCACCGTGGTGGTGACCGCCATGTATCCGCGGTCCTCGGAGCCGCCGTCGGGGTACTCCTCGGTGACGACGTCGCTGATCGGGGCCACGGAGAGGATGGCCTCGCCGTAGCCGCCCGGGTTCCAGGGCGCTCCCCCGCACCGGCCCCAGCTCTTCAGAACCGCCCCGTACTCGACGTGGTAGACGAGCCCGTGGAGGTTCTCCAGGTAGTCGCGGATCTTCTCGACGTCGCCCACGCACGCCTCCTGCACGCCGACGACCTGGGGCGCGAAGCGGGCGATCTCGGCGGCCCGGTCGTCGTTGCCCGTCTCGCAGGGGTTGCAGAGGTTCCACGTCATGACCCGGTTCGGCACCACGTCCTGGACCGGTTCGGGGGGCAGCGATCCTGCGTCGAGGGCGCCGCTCGGGGCACTGGGACCGGAGAGCACCATCCAGGCCACGATCATGGCCCCCACGATCAACCACGTGCCCTTTCCGAGCACCATCGCCTCCTCAGCGTGGACGGACGCACCGGGCCACCGATGTCTGCCTCCCGAGGTTATGACACCGGGCTCGGCCCACGGAACGGGAACCCGTGCCCGCGGGCCGGCCGCCGTGTCACTCCTCGTCGCGCAGCCGGGCCGCCAGGGAGGTCAGCGACTCGGTCTCCTCGGTGTGGCCGACGGCGGTCAGGAGGGCGATCGCCGCGTCGAGGCGGGTGAGGGCGGGGGCGGGGCGTTCCAGGTAGATGCCCTCCACGGCGCCCGCGAGGCGGACGCACTCGGCCCACTCGCCGGCCCGGTCGTCCCCCGGTCCCGGTTCGCCGAGCAGGGCCAGGGCCTTCTCCAGGGCGGCCAGCGCGTCCTCGTACGCGCCGGCGTAGGCGTTGACCCGCCCGTGCTCGTAGGCCAGGGCGGAGTCCAGGGACCGGCCGGCCGCCTCGTACCCGGCGGCGCGGGCCTCGTCGGCGATCCGGCGGGCGTCGGCGAGGTAGGCGAGGGCGTCGGCCAGGCCCTCGGCACCCCGCTGCTGCGCCTGGAGCCGGCCCAGTTCGCGCAGGCAGTTGCTGAGCAGTTCGTAGCGCGGGGCCTTGGCGTGGGCGGCGATCGCCTGGTCCGCGGCCTCGCGGGCGGAGCCGAACTCACCGGACTCGCCGAGGAGTACGGCCGTCTCGGCGGCGATCATGGCGTGGCTGCCGGGGTCGTCGTCCCAGCCCGCCGACTCGGCGGCGAGCGCGACGAACTCGGCCGTGGCGGCCTTGGTGTCCTCCCCCGCGCGCAGGGCGCGGGCGCGGGTCAGGCGGAGCTGGGCGGCGAGCCGGTCGTCCAGCTCCCCGGCGGCGACGTCCGGTTCGGTCAGCAGGGAGTCCAGCAGGGCGATGCAGTCCTCGACGCGGCCCAGGTCGAGGCTGAGCTGGGCGGCGTTGCTGTAGGTGCAGAACGCGTCGATGCGGTTGCCGTCACGGAGGCCGGCCTCCGCCGAACGCGTCAGGTGCCGCAGGGCCTCGTCGGGGCGGCCCAGATGCATGCTGGCCTCGGCGAGATCGCCGTGGAGGCGGGTGAGGTCGACCGTGTCGGCGGGCCATTCGGCGGCCCGGCGCAGGGCTTCGGTGAGGTCGGTGTGCGCGGCCTGCGGGTCCTGGAGGGCGAGCTGGAGCCGGGCGCGCAGTCCGAGGGTGCGGGGCAGGTGCCAGGCGGGGCCCTGCGCCTTCAGCCGGTCGAGGAGGGCGTCGATCTCGGTGACCGCGGCGGGCAGGTCGCCGGAGATGGCGTGCGTGCTGGCCCGCAGCAGCAGGGCCCCGGAGATCTGCCCGTCGAGGTCGTGCCGGGTGGCGAAGGCGTGCAGCAGGTCCGCCTCGGCGAAGACCGGCGCCACGTGCTCCTTGCTTCCCGTGGTCTGGAGGCGCAGTCCGAGCGCGGTCGCCCGCAGCCGCAGGAGGCGGGCCTCCTGGTAGGGGGCGAGGCCGGTGGTCTCCTCGTGCAGGCGGACGAGGGACGCGTGGGCGGCGGTCAGCGTGGCCGCCCGGGCCTCGTCGGCCTCCTCCCCGGGGATCTGGGCGGTGGCGAACAGGGCGCAGGCGCGGGCGACCGCGGCGAGACCGGGCTCGGCGGCGTCGTCGTAGAGGGCTGCGGCCTCCTCGTGGAGGGCCGCGGCCTCGGCGAACGCGTCCTTGTTGCCCGCCTGGCTCGCCTCGTCGGCCAGCAGGTCCGCGCGCAGCAGGACCAGCGGGCCGACGGCGGGGTCGTCGGGGTGGGTGTAGTCGCGGGCGGCGACGAGCGTGCGCAGTCGGGCGAAGCAGGCCCGGGCGTCCGGGTGGCCCTGCTGCTCCGACTGCCGCGCCTGGAGGATGAGTTCGGCCAGGTCCTCGGGGAGGGCGGTAGTGGGG